>JAYURE010000862.1:0-2761 GCA_043756345.1 Deinococcales bacterium
TCGAGCACGCTGGGCAAAACCAGTTCAAAGTAGCCAGCGCCGCCAGGGGAGGGCACGATCAGGCTGAGGGCCACCAGCAGGCTTTGGGCCGCCAGGATCGTCACGTGTTTGACGTTCTCGAAACCGCACGCCCACAGCAGCACGTTGAAGGCCAGAAAGTGCGACAGGTACGAAAGTGCAGTCACGAAATGCAGCATGAGTTGCTTACCCGGTGAGAGCCGGGATATTTGCTCGAGCGTCGCGGCGGTTTCGCGCACGAAACGGTACGCACCTTTGCGGAAACGTTTTAAGAATCCAAGGCTGGTGATGTTCCAAACCAACCTCGAGAGCGCGTGCGGACGAAAACTCAGGCCGAAGGCGAAGAACAGCATCAGTGCTGATGCTGCGATGGCAAACACACCGAGCGCCGGACCGATCACTGGCAGGTTGAGGTTCACGCCCGTTAAGGTCAGCACCAAGTACGAAACCGGCAACGACCAAGCGTAATAGACCAAGTCCGTGACCAAGCTGTACAAGGTGATTGCGGTGGCCGCCTGAGCGCCCAAGTAACGGCTCAAGTACCAGACCAAGCCCAGGGCCGCCCCGACCGATGGCGTGATCGCAGCGGTGAACAACGACAGCAGCATGGCTCGAGAGGCGCGACCCAAGGTGATGGGTTGCGTGCCGGGTTGCGGCAGTGAATCGGCAATGATTTTGATGCGAATCCCACCGATCACCCACCATCCGATCAGGCTGATGGCGACAAGGACCAAACCGATGGGGCTCGGGCGTAAGGATTGGTAGAAACTGATCAGGTCAAAGGATTTGCCTTGCGTCCCTGTCAGGAATAAGACGGCGACAACCGAGATGACAATCGAGGCGATCACGGCACGGATGGCGCTGGCGGCGTTCACGGTTGGCTCCCAACGCTTGAACTGCCGACCAGTTCACTCAGCCGATGAATCAATGGGCGCAAGGTTTGCGCCTTCAATTTCAGGCTGGCCCGGTTGACGATCAAACGGGCGCTCGAGTGCAAGAAAATCTCGGATTCCTCGAGCCCGTTGTCACGCAGGGTTTGACCGGTTTCGACCAGGTCGATCACGGCGTCGGCCAGACCGGTCAGGGCTGCAAGTTCGATCTTGCCGTTCAAACGCACGATGTCGGCACTCAGGCCACGGTCAGCCAAGTATTTCGCGGCGATCCGTGGGTATTTTGTGGCGATTCTCGTCAGCCGATCACTCCCATTTGCATTCCCTCCAGGTAAACGAATCAAGGAAAACCGCGTGCGCCCAAAACCCAGATCGAGCGGTTCGAAGACATCGCGGGCGCTCTCGAGAATCCAGTCCTTGCCGACCACGCCGCAATCGGCGACGCCCAAATCGACGTACACCGGCACGTCTGGATCTTTGACTTGCAAGATTGTGATGTTGCCAAACTCGAAACGCAAACTGCGCGAGTTCTCGAACGATCCAATCTCGAGACCGGCCTGGCGCAACAACTCGAGGCTGGCGTCACGCATTCTGCCGCCACCGAGGGCGAAGGTCAGTTTTGCATCGGTGACGCTCATGCTTGAACCTTGTCCTGAGCATCAGGCTCGAGCATTTCGATTTGACCGTCCATCAACAAATGCTTGATGCCTCGCTCTCGGGCATAGGTCTCGAGTTCTTCGCGGTCGCTGGTCCAAGCGTGTTCTACGCGCCAACCTTTGGCCCGCATTTCTCGAGCGGTTTTGGCGTCCAAGGCAATCGCATCGGGCGCTTGAATCGCGGGCGGTCCACCCAATGCGGTCATGATTCGCTCGAGCCCAAACGCGAGACCCGCCGCCGGAATCGCGGTTGTTCCCGGCTGGCTCGCACCGTCGTACCTGCCGCCACCGACGAGTGGTTGACCGAAATCGGGCGTGTACGCCTGAAAGGTCACGCCGGTGTAATAGTTGTAACGGCGCGGCAATCCCAAATCAAACAGAAAGCGATCCGCTGGCAAACCTGATGCCTCGAGTTCCGCGACGACCTCCTCGAGTCGATCCAATGCGGTCACGGCGGCATCATTGAGCGCGAACTTGCGGGCCTCAACGAGCACTTCCGGTCCGCCGTACAAGTCGATCAATGCGGTCACGGCGGCGCGGGTTTTCTCGTTCAAATCCAATGGCTCGAGCAGCGCCCGCAATCCTGGCGCGTCCTTGCGGTCAATCGCGTGACGCACCAACTCGAGCGTTTCGCCCTCAAGTTTGGTTTCTTCGAGTACAGCCCGGACAAAACCGGGATGACGCAATTCGATGGCCGCATTCTCGAGCCCAACGGCCCGCAATCCCTCGAGTGCGAGCGTGACCACCTCGGCATCGGCCTTCGCGGTACTGACGCCCAAGAGTTCAAAACCGACTTGGGAATACTCTCGAGCCCGACCAATTTCGGCATCTCGTGTGCGAATCCAGAGGTTGCCGGAATAGCGCAAACGCAACGGCCACGGACCATCGGCAAAACTGCTGCGAACCAATTGCGAAATCGCGGTCGTGAATTCGCCACGCAACGCCAGCACCGTGCCGTCACGGTCGATCAACTTAAAACTCTTTTCGGAAAGCGGATGGTTGGGGTCATGCACCTCGAGCGCCGGGGTTTGCACGGCCTCGTACCCCCAGGCGTGGAACAGGTTCTCGAGCGTTTCGCGCAGGCTTTCGCGCCATTCCCATTCGGGTGGCAGGCTGTAACGGGTTCCATCGGGAATCAACGGCATCGGGCAAGGATAACAGGTTGACGAGGCTCGAACCGGATCGTTTTAAGTACAT
>JAYURE010000863.1:0-2754 GCA_043756345.1 Deinococcales bacterium
CGCACTCGGCGCGTACTTGGCAGCCTGCGAGTTTTATGCATTTTTTTACGAGAAAACCCCGAAAGGCTTGGCGAATCTTGGTGTAAATGGTGACACGGCAGGATTACAGAACACCGCCTGGCAAACGTTCACGAAACTTGAGGGGAAGTACCACAACACGCCCGTAGCGATACCGTAAGCATCAGGCTCGAGTCATCGGTCTCGAGTCATCTGCCGTTCGAGCCTCACTTCTTGATAAGGGATGTGCTGAACTTCAGGTTCTCAAAACACTGCTCGCCCGAACGGATGTGCCTGCGTCCATTGATCAAATCATAGGTCAGGGCATTCTTGCCCTCGCCGACAATGATTTTTTCGCCCTGAATCCGGTACTTGCCCCACGAGAATTTTTGTGTCGGTTGTGGCGGGTACGCAATCGATTTGGCCGTCAAGTACGACTCGAAATAGGTCATCATGCGACCGTTTGGAAAAAAGTACGTGTTCAGTTTGTCATGGTACTGCCCTCGAGCCAAATTGATGCGCTTCGAGAGGTTCGGGTCCAGGATCAGCATTCCGGGTGTGGTGCTGCGAAAATTCCCGTCAAAATCGTAGTAGTAAAACGATTCGGATTCATACGGGTACAGTTGATTTTCGGCAAAGACGCTTGAGTTGGCAAAGACATCCTGTGGGTTCGGATCAACTGAGATTTCATTGTTGGGTGGAATCCGACCGATTTTCAAATTGACCTTGGCGAGCGCAATTTTTTGCATCCATTGCGCGTTGATTTGCACCTCGAGCGCATCACGAATTTTTGTTTGCCCCAGTTGGTATTCAATCGAAGTTGCGGGCGCAGCCAGGTACGTGGTCGTGAATTCCTTGCCATCCAAGCTCGAGGTGAACGAGGTCAGCAATTGGTTTTGTACTTGCTTGAGCGAGTACGTGCTCGGACCGGCGCACGTTGGGTCCAAAGTGATTTTCTCGCCAACAACTTTGTACAAGCCTTCCGTGACCGAACTCGAGGTTCTGCCTGCCAGTGTGTAATACTCGGTTTGCCGATACCGTCCATCGTTCAGCAGCAGGTTGTTGTCTTGACTGAAGCGTTCGGTTTTCAGCCAGTACCCAACGAGTTTGTTCGGTGTGGCCAGCGTGGTTTCAGAAACTTTTTGGTAAAAGTTGTTGCTGACCTTGTACAGATTGGTATCGCGCAGGCCGTTGTTGTCCAAACGCAACTTGTACAACGATTTGCCGCTCGCATCAATCAACTCGAGCGTGTCACCCGTGGCCCGTCCGCTCAGCGTGGACGTGTTGCCCTGTACCAGCAGCTTGGCCTGGTATGTTTCGCCATTGCCGGTGATCGTCAGCGTCGTGTCCTGCTGAATGTACTGCCCCGCAAAATTGAGTGCTTTGAACGGATCTCGAGGTTCGGTGTTGAGGCGGGTGAACAGCAGGCCGCTGGAATTACTGGCGGTCGTGGCATTGAAACTCACATCGTCGTAAGGTTGGACGGTGTAGATACCGGTCGAATCACTCGTTAGGGTCAGGATTCCCTTCTGGAACGTCCAGTTGCCCTCGCCGTTTTCGGCCTGACTGGTCAGACCAGCCGCTTTGGTGAATGCGAAGCGACCATCGGCCTGAAATTCAAAGGTGTAACTCTCGAATCCTGCCAGCGTTGTCCATGTGCCAACCAACCATCCCGAAAGCGGCGAGATTTGATTGGCTTTGACCCGGTGAAACAGCAGCGTCTTCAAAGCAAAATTGCCGCCACGCAAACGCATTGCGCCTTCCAAAACGCGCTCGGGTTCGTAAAAAGAAACTTCGGTCAAGCCCGAACTCGTGTTCTTCCAGGTTTGTTTCATGCGCCCGTTGACCAATTCCCATTTGGCGGTTTCGGAATACGTGATTTCGCCCTTCCAATTGGCAATCTTAAAGGTGTACGTGCCATTCCCGGAGACATCAAACAAGTACACTGATGTACCATCTCGAGCCAACCACGAACCCGATAACCACTCTTTGCTGATCGCGCTGTCTGATCTGCCGCTGCTTTTCGGATCGGTTTGCGCTTGCAGTTGCGCACCGCCAAACGCCAAAAGCAGCACGAATACAATTGACCAGAATTTCGTCATGAATTCCTCCGGGACAGGGTTATTGGAACAGCATCATTGAAACAGGATTATTCAAACTCGAGAAGATGAAAGGGCCATCATGATACTCGAGGGTTCTGAAAGTGACCCGACGGATTTGGCGGTGTGCAGCCTCAGATTGGGATAAGGCTCGAGAAGTGGAAAGTGCAAAGTGTCCTACAATGCCAACCATGATTCCCGTCTCGAGCCTGCTGGATCTTTCCAACCGCACCATCCTCGTGACCGGCTCGAGTGGCGGGATCGGCGCTGGCATCGCCCGACGATTGCACGAAGCGGGCGCGAACGTGGCGTTGCATTGCAGTCACAATCTCGAGGTTGCAGAATCTCTCGCCAAGTCCCTTGGGTCTCGAGCCTGCGTGATTCAAGGCGATGTCGAACGTGACGCCGAACGCTTGATCTCCGAAACGATTCGCGCCTTCTCGAGCCTGGATGGATTGGTCAACAACGCAGGGATTCAACCGGTCAAACCGCTCCTCGAGCAAACCCGTGAGGACCGTGCCGAAATGCTGCGCGTGAATACTCTGGGCGTGATGACGTTAACGGCCATCGCAGCAGGGGAGATGCGCAACGGTGGCAGCATCGTCAACATCGCCTCGATAGAAGGATTGCAACCCGCCACGAACCACAGCCATTACAC
>JAYURE010000864.1:0-2751 GCA_043756345.1 Deinococcales bacterium
TTGGGCATTGATGATGTTGAACGCCAGAGCATTCGCAGCATTCCCGATCTCGAAATTCAGGCGGCGTTCCGGGCGAACACGCCGTACAGACTTGTGGCAACGATTTGGCGTGATGGTGAACAAGTCCGGGCGAGCGTTAAACCCGAAAAACTCGAGCCAACCGATCCGTTGCGGGCCGCGACTGGTGCAGACATGTTCGCGTATTTCAAAACCGATGTACTGCCGGGCTTAACCGTGATCGCGCACGATGGCGATGCTCACACGACGGCGTATGACATGCTTTGCGATTTCGTGACGGCAACTCGCGTTTGATTCCGAATTCCACTCGAGCCGAAATTTCTCCCAACTTTCCGCCCTCATGTGTCAAGATGCGCTTGTTCTGATCTCAAGCCGCGCCGAGCGAGTTGGTACAAAAGGCGACGCGACTTGAAACCAGTCAGGGGCGAATCTTCGAGAATCCTCGGACGCTCATCCCAGAGGAGCACATCATGACGAACCCCAAAGGCGATTTGATTGATTACTGCCGCATGCACCGTTTGGGCTTACCGGTGTTTGAAAGCCATCAGGAAGGCCCGGAACATCAACCGACGTTCTCGTGCGATGTGATGATTCAAGAACAGGTCTACGCGACTGGGCAGGGTCGCACCAAACGCGATGCCGAAAAAGCGGCTGCGACAGTGGCGCTCGCCGCATTGCACGCCAATCCGCTCGAGGGTGATGCGGAAGCCGAACCGGTCAAGGCTGCTCGGGTGGCGCATGAAGATGGCGAGGACGAAGGCCCATGGCCGATCTTCCCGGAGGTGCTCGGCAAGTGTCTCGAGGTGGCGAATTCTCGGGTTGCGGCGGGCGTGATGGGCATCAAAGCGATGGAGGAGATCCGAGAGTTGACGCTCGAGTTGTATCAGGGTTTGCTCGAGGAGTTGGGCGAGTACAGTTGAGGTCAAAGCCCTCGGTTTGCGGGTGGCGCGTCAGCGTTGTCTGGTCGTCGGCTTGGGTGAATCCTGCCATTCAAACGAGAACTCTGGGCTTTGATCGGGCTCGAGTGTGGTTTGAGGATGATTCTGGGGATGACTGCGCAGTTTGGAAAGGTCCACTTCGCTTGTGGCGTTGTTGGGTACGGATTGAAAAACGGCCCGATGCAGGCGGCGCAGAAATCTTTGGCGAATGGCCTCGGCTCGTTCTGACATGATGTTCCTTTGGAGATCCTGAGTCTTTGGGCTTGTGGTCACTGATGGATTGTACTGACGGTGTGTGATCTTGAGATCAAGCGCCTCAACGAAACCTAGACTTAAGAAGAGTATGCGCCTCGAAAATGAAAAAAACAAGGAAATTCAACCTGACTCGAGGTACGAAAAATCGGGTCCAATTTCAAAAGTGCCACTGGTATTGCGGATTGGACTGATTCTTGAATGTGGGTATAGATCGGTCATTGCGAATGGGTTATTCCTGCCGAGCCTGATGTTGTTGCTGATCTTGTGGCTCTCGAGGTCCAATCCATGAACGCTTGAGACAAGTGTGCAAGGTTTTCATCTGATTTGCGTACAATCCAAGCATGCGAATATTGATCCTTTCCATGCTTGGACTGGTTGCCTGTTCCATGTCTTCATCAACGCTCGACCGGCGGGCATTGTGGACCTCCACGAACCTGAGCAATTACTCGTACACACTGCAACGCTTGTGCTTTTGTCAGTCCGATTTCACCAAAACGATCAAACTCGAGGTGCGAAACGGAGCGCTGACCAGTGTTAAGTACATGGAGTCTGGCACGGAAGTACCAGATAACATCCGTCCAAATATCTTCAAGATAGAATCATTCTTTGATTTGATCGATTCAACCCAGGTCAAGGGTGGCAAGGTTGATGGCTTGAAGTTCGATGCAATCTTGGGCTACCCAACCCAGATGAGCCTCGATCCGATTCCGCTGGCGGCAGATGACGAAATCGCCTACAAACTCGCTGATTTGAAAGCACTCTAAAGACTCAAACTCGAGCTTCACGACCTCCGGGTAGACTGTCGGCACACGCAGTCAACCCGGAGGTCAAACGTGGAATTCACGAATCTGTTGGTGCAAACCCTCGAGCATGGTGTGGGATTGATCCGCATTAACCGGCCTCAAGTCCTGAATGCGCTTAATCAGGTCACGCTGACTGAACTTGTCGCGGCCTTTGATGCTTTCGCCAGTGATGATGCCGTGCGTTGCGTGGTCCTGACCGGAAGTGATCGCGCCTTCGCTGCCGGGGCCGATATTTCCGAAATGTCCGGCAAAGGTATCAGCGAAATGCTGAGCGACACGCGCCTGAATTCCTGGCGACGCTTGCGCGAATTTCCCAAACCGATCATCGCCGCCGTCAGTGGATTCTGTCTCGGTGGTGGCCTCGAGTTGGCGATGCTCTGCGACATTATTTTCGCCAGCGAAACGGCACGATTTGGACAACCCGAAATCAACCTCGGGATTATTCCTGGCGCGGGCGGTACGCAACGCCTGACTCGAGCCGTTGGTAAAAGTCTGGCGATGGAAATGGTTTTGAATGCTCGCAATTTAACTGCCAGTGAAGCACTCGAGGTTGGCCTCGTCTCCAGGGTCGTTCCGGTCGAAACGCATTTGACCCAAGCCCTGCAACTCGCTGCGCAGATTGCCGCTCGAGCACCGTTGGCCGTGCGTCTCGCCAAAGATGCCGTCAATCACGCCTTTGATGGCAGTTTGGACACCGGCCTCGAGTTTGAACGCAAAAACTTTGTAACCCTCTTCGG
>JAYURE010000865.1:0-2748 GCA_043756345.1 Deinococcales bacterium
CACCACCGGCGCTCAGAATGACTTTCAACAGGCCACAAACATTGCTCGGAAAATGGTCACAGAATGGGGCATGAGCGAACGATTGGGACTGATCGCTCATTCGAGCGAGCAGGAATCGTTCTTGGGTGCAGGCATGATGAGCCGGGATTACAGCGACGACACCGCCAAAGCCATTGATGAGGAAGTCAAAGCCATCATTAGTTACCAGTACGCTCGGGCCAAGGCTCTTTTGGACGAACACCGCGAAATGATGCACCGCGTTGCCGATGTATTGCTCGAGCGCGAAACGCTGACCGGCGAGGAATTCGTGATCGTCATGAACGGCGGCGTTCTTCCTGAGGAAGAATTGCCACCACCGGGACGTTATGGTGCACTTCGCGGCAAAGCCAGCATCGATTCAGGATTTATGCCGCCAACCGTTTTACCGAAACCGGGTGGCGCGTAAAACAAAGCAAACGGAACCTCGAGCCTTAACTCGAGGTTCTTTCCATTCTGATCGGTTGCTTGGCATCATTGCTTTCGTAACAGGCGAGTGCAACCCGAAGCGCTTCGAATCCATCCTGCCAGGAAACGCTCGGTGCTCGAGACTCACGGATGCTGGCAAAGAATTCCTCGAGCATGGCGCGGTTTGGATCGCTGCCCCAATTCTGCCAGGTCAAGCGGTCACGGTAGATGTTCAAATGTTGAGCAAACGCATCAACCTCGAGTGCTCCTTTTTCACCAATCACTTCGAGTTTGAGATGGCCCAAACGTGGGTAGGTTTCGGGCCGTGACCAGGAACAATCGATGCCCGCAAAGACTTGATTCTCGAGCGTGAGTGTGATCAATCCGGCAGAATCGACATCGATCTCGTTCGGATAAAACGGATTACCAACGACGGCATAAACCTCGAGCACTTCAGTCTCGAACAGCCAGCGGTAGAGGTCGGTCAGGTGAACGGTGTGGTCCATGACGGCACCGCCACCCGCCAAAGCTTTCTGCGCAAACCAGGCTCGATGACGGCGCGGAATCTCGCTGTGATTGATCCCGTTCGCCGCATAGATTCTGCCGAGGTCGCCGTTCTGAATCCGTTCGCGCAGCAGTCGGATGCTCGGATCGAAACGCATTGGAAAGGCCGTCATGAAATTCACGCCAGCACTCGAGCAGACCTCACGCATGGCGAGCGCATCCTCAAGTGTGGCCTCAATCGGTTTCTCGCAGAGGACATGGGTTCCGGCTTGTGCGACCATCTCAACGAGTTTGCGCCGACCGACATTTTCACAACAAACGATTACGGCATCCAGTTTTTGCTCGAGCAGGGATTCGTGACTCGAAAAGTGTTTCGAGCCGTAGGTTTTTGCGGCCTGTTCACCGCGAGCCAAATCCGTATCGCTAAATCCAACAAACTCGAGATCCGGCATGGATTGCAGCAGTTGCATGTAACCGTCGGCGTGAACGTGCGCGAAGCTCATGATGCCAACGCGAAGTTTGGCAGGCATCAGTTCACCTCCGAAATCAGAATTGATCGGCCCGTCTCGAGCGAGCGTTTGGCGGCAAGACCGATGCGCAATGCCTCGAGCGCTTCAGATGGTGTGACTAGGAAGTCCGATCCAGTCTCGAGTGCGTGTTTGACATGTTTGATCTGGGTCAAGTACGGGTCTTCGGCGAGGATCGAAAGCGGCAAGCCAACTTCAGCGGCAGTCGAGGAGACAGGCTCGAGGAATGATTTAACCGTGTTGCTGTTATCGGACGACCATTCGATCAGGCCGCTCGAGCCAGCGATGTCAAAGCCAGTGCGAAACACACCAGCCGGATACGCCCAACCGCCTTCAATCTGTGCCATCGCGCCAGATTCAAACTCGAGCGTGACCAGCGCGTAATCGGTTGGCGAATCGGCTTTGGAGGCTCGAGCAGATTTGGCGAAGACTCGAGCGACCGGCCCGCCGATCCAGCGGGCGTAATCGAAATCATGAACCATCAAATCGAGGATCATGCCGCCCGATTTTTGGGAATCAAGAAACCAGTTCTCGCCTGTAACTCGAGGTTGATAGGCGGCACGTTTGAGCCGCAACACACCGAGATCACCGATCTGACCGAATTTCACGGCCTCTCGAGCAGCGCGGTATTGCGGGAAGAACCTGACAACATGCGCGATGAACAAGCGGACACTCGCCTTCTCGCACGCCTTGATCATGGCTCGAGCATCTTTCAGTTCCAGGGCCATCGGTTTCTCGCAAACGACATGCTTGCCCGCACTTGCCGCCTCGAGCGTCATCGCGTGATGCAGGTGTGTCGGCACGCACAAATCTACGACATCGACATGTTCGAGCAGTTCGGCAAAACTCGAGCAGACCCGAGCGCCATACTGTGCAGCAAGACCCAAAGCCGACTCGAGCGAGGCGGAATGTACGGCGACAACTTGCGCCCCAGCCTCGAGCCAGGCGGCAGAATGAACATGACCCATCGATCCCGCTCCGATGATCCCAATTCTCATGGCACGCCCCCTTGAACCAACGTCCGTGAGGCATGTTAACCTCTAACTGTCATACAAGCTCGAGGAGGTTCACATGCGAAAACCCGGCATTGTTCTATTCTCTCTCGCCTGCGGCGCAGCCCTGGTTGGTACAGGTCTGTTGGGGTCCGCCACCGGTCAAAAGTCCAAACTCGTGATCGAATCGTGGCGCAACGATGACCTGAAAACCTGGCAAACCCAGATCATTCCGGCCTTCAACAAAGCCTACCCAGACATTGAAGTGATTTTCGCACCCA
>JAYURE010000866.1:0-7634 GCA_043756345.1 Deinococcales bacterium
GAGTTCAGGTGTCCGACCACGCCGAGCACGTCTGCGTCATTGATGATCTTGTTGGCGTTGGCTGCACCGACGTCTGGCTTGGCTTGATCGTCGTAGGCCTCGTAGCTAAATTCGTAGCCTTGCGAGGTGATGGTCTTGCCGAACTCTTCCATGGCGATGGTGACACCATTCTTGATGCCTTCGCCCTGCTTGGACTGACCACCGGAAAGTGGTGACTGCGAGACGAGCTTGATTTTGCCTTTCATGGCGGCGTTTGCGGCAACCAAGGTGGTTGCGGCGAGCGCAAGGGTTAACAACACGATGCTTTTCTTCATATGCCTCCCGATCAATGGCACACGTCCGGGGTGCGAACCCTCAGGCGTTTTTTGTGCTGCGGGAATCATAGTGTGCGCTATTGAGCATGTCAATGCGGCGGAAATTACAGTTTTGATCAGCTTTAGCCGGTGAAAGCATTGCGAAAGTGCACCGATCCCGGAACACTCTAAACAGCATCAATCAATTGAGCCGATTCCACGAACAGCATCTCGAGGAGTGGGCTGAACAATGAACATTTGCTCGAGGCGCATGACCTGATTTGAAAGTACATCAAAACTTAATCCTTGGTCTAAATTAGCCTCGAGGAACCTTTACCGGTCCATCTGAACGCCATTCAGGTCAGGTTCAGACCATCTCGAGATACCGCTCGAGTTCCCACGGATGCACAGTGGACGCATACGCCCGCCATTCGGCGCGTTTGGCATCCAAAAACTGATCATGCGCATGTTCGCCAAGCGCCTCACGGATCACTGGGTCTTTCTCGAGGTCATCCAAAGCCTCACGCAAGGTGGTCGGCAATCCCGAAACCTTGTGCCTGCGTTTGTCACGCACGCTCATCTGAAAAATGTTGCGCTGAATCGGTGGCGGCGGCGTGATCTTCGATTTGATACCGTCCAAGCCAGCCGCAATCATCACCGCGAGGGCCAGGTACGGATTGCAGGCGGCGTCTGGCATGCGCAACTCGGCACGGGTGCTCGCGCCACGCTTGGCAGGCACGCGGATCATGGCGCTGCGGTTGCTGGCGCTCCAGGCCACATTGGTTGGGGCCTCGAAACCAGGCACGAGGCGTTTATACGAGTTGACCAGCGGATTGGTGACAGCGGTCATGCCCGGGGCGTGCTCGAGCAAGCCACCGATGAACCACAGGGCAGTCTTGGAGAGTTGGAATTCGCCCTTGGCATCGAAAAAGGCGTTCTCGTTTCCTTTGAAGAGCGACAAATGCGTGTGCATGCCCGAACCGTTGATGCCCGCAATCGGTTTGGGCATGAAGCAGGCGTGCAACCCATGCTCGAGCGCCACCCGTTTGACCACGAACTTGAAAGTCGAGATCGAATCGGCGGTTTGCAGCGCGTCCGCGTACTTGAAATCAATCTCGTGCTGACCGGGCGCGACCTCGTGATGCGCGGCCTCCACCTCAAAGCCGAGACCGATCAGAACGTTGACCATGTCGCGGCGGGCCTCCTCGCCACGGTCCACGGGGGCAATGTCGAAATACCCGGCAGCATCGTGTGTCAGGGTCGTGGCGGCACCCTCGACAGATCGTTCAAACAAGAAGAATTCGGCCTCGGGACCGCAGTAGACGTGATCGAAACCGGCCTTCTTCGCACGGTCCACTTGGCGCTTGAGCACGTAACGAGGATCGCCCTCGAAGGGCTCGCCACCCGGCAATGCCACATCGCAGATCACTCGAGCCACACGACCACGCCGCGCATCGGAATCCGAAAATGCCGGGAAAATCCTGAACGTCTCGAGGTCCGGCTGCAAAAGCATGTCCGATTCCTCAATGCGGGTGAAACCCTCGATGCTCGAGCCGTCAAACATCACCTGACCGTCGAGCGCCTTCTCGAACTGTGAGATGGGAACCTCGACATTTTTGGCAATGCCGAGGACATCGGTGAATTGCAAACGCAAAAATTGAATCCGCTCCGTCTCGAGCGATTTAAGGACTTCGGCTTTGGTGGTTGGCATGGCTCTCCCCTGTTAAACGAGAACTGGAATCTCGAAATTTTCGCCCCACCATATCCCGAAAAACGGTCCAGCATGCAATCTCGAGCCACGTTTCGCAGGACTCGAGCCAGTTTTCGTGCATGGCGTTCACGATTTCGCGCACGCTCGGGCAAACGGAAGAACAAAGAGAAAACTAAACCCTCGAGCCCAGTTGTTACTTTCTCTTTGTTCTTTCTGTCAGGGTTTTTGCAAACAACGATGATAGGCTGATCCCGCGTATGTTGAACTTCGTCCGTCGCGCCTACAGTGGCCCGGTTCATCCCGGCGATCTCGAACGCGCCCTCAGCAGCCTTGGCTTGGATGGCCGCACGGACGCCATCATTCACTCGAGCCTGTCCAGCTTTGGCTACGTTTACGGCGGGGCTCCAAGTTTGATCGAAACGTTACAGTCAAAGGTGCGCACAATCCTGACGCCAGCGTTCTCGTATTACACGCTGGTCTGGCCGGAACGGTTGCGGCAACCGGACTGGCCCAAACACCTGCCGGTCGATGGCCCGACCTACCGGCCCGATTCGCCCGTCTCCAGCGACATTGGCCGGATTCCACAAACGCTCTTGGAACGCAACAAGGCGCAACGCTCGAGCCACCCGGCATTGTCATTCCTGGCGCTCGGTGAACAGGCCGAGAAGTTGCTGCGCGTGCAAAGCCTCGAGAATCCTTACGCACCGATTGGTGCGTTGTATCAACTTGACGGTGACGTGATCTTGTTGGGCGTCGATCACCGATCCAACACCACGATCCATTACGGCGAGTACCTGGCGGGCCGACCATTGTTGGACCGCTACGCGAACAGCAAAGATGGCACGGTTCACACGTACTTTCCGAACTGCTCGGCGGCATTCAATATTCTTCAAAGCAAACTCGAGAGTTTGGAAACCGTCGATTGCGGTAAGGCCGTGATCTCGAGGATGAAAGTCCGAGATGTTGTGGACAGCACTGTGCGCCTGCTCGAGAAGAACCCGGAAGCATTGCTGTGCACCTACCAAGGTTGCCGATGCCAAACCGTGCGCGACAAGATTCGCAAACGCGGCCTCGAGCCGAGGTTTGATTGGGTGTTCGATTCAATAGGCTAAATTCAAGCCGGTAGACCACACGACCTTTCTCGAGGTAAACCGTTTGAGGCGGATGCTCGAGCGCAAGCAGAGATTGATGCACCCGCAACGCCAAACGTTCGGGTAGAAGTTCTTGCGATTCTGGAAGCGTGACAAAGCGAAACTCCGAAAGTTCATCGGCTGGCAAAACGATTCGCGCAATCTCGAGATCGGAAATCACGCCCGCATCGAACACGAACATCAAACGCTCGAGCGGTGCAATCTCCACGCCCACGTAATCGACGCACAACAACCGACTCAGATTCACCTCGAGCCCGATCTCTTCACGTGCCTCGCGCAAGCACGCCTGCGAAGGTGATTCGTTGGCTTCGACCATGCCGCCAGGAATTTCCCAACCGGGTTTGTACGTCGGTTTGACCAGCAAGATTCGATCCGAGTGATCGCGGAGGATGCAGCCCGAGGCCAGAACTTTTTGCGCATTCTCGAGGCTCATGGAACGAGCCTAAAGTTTGCACGATGAGCTTGGCCTCATCTTCAACGTACTTGGGTCTCGAGCAACGGGTCAAGCGCCTCTTCGTTTTGAATGATCGATTTCTCGAGTTTGCCATCTTTCAGGAA
Organism: Deinococcales bacterium; assembly: GCA_043756345.1. Classification (GTDB taxonomy): domain Bacteria; phylum Deinococcota; class Deinococci; order Deinococcales; family JAAFIG01; genus JANOWZ01. The sequence goes on from JAYURE010000866.1 coordinate 3,714, forward strand.
CGTCTCGAGAATGGTCACGGCCTCGCGCCATTTCCAGTCGATGCTGACCAATCGCCCAGACAGCAGCAATGCAAAGTTGTAACGCTGGTCAAGTTGTTGCTCGAGTGACCGTCGCATCTCGAGTTGCGCGTTCAACGGATTGAGCACGTCATACCGAGCCGCGATGTGAAGCACCGGAAACTTTGATTTCTCGAGTTGATCGTAAGCCGGTTGCAACCAGTCCAACCGCCCGAGCGTGATTTCCCGAATTACCGCCTCATACTCGAACGGCACTTTCTGAGCGCTGTAACGTTCCAAGTACGAACGTGGCGTGTCGCGTTGCACCATCCAGCTTGGAAAATTCTCGAGCCAGAAGGTTTGCGCGGGTTCACCGCCAGCAAAGACACCAGAGTAGGCGCGTTCACCGATGAAGTTCGCCAGGAACAATTGTTGATCAGACCAGGCTCGAGGTCCATACGGTGAAACGAGCGTCAATGACTCGAGTGAATCTGGCATTTCATTGGCGAGTTTGAGTGCAAGCATTGCGCCCATACCCTCACCGACCAGTGCGATTTTGCTCGAGCCGGAATCTTTACGAACCATCTCGAGCGCGGCCCGAGCATCGGTCAAATAATCGTTGAACGTCGTGGTTGAGGCGGCAGGTTTCGCTCCAAACATTCCGCGCAAACTCGTGGCATAAACCCGGTTCGTCTTGGCAAGTTCTGGAACCCATTTCTCGAAAACCCAAGCACCAGTCCCAGAATCCGGCAGCAATAACACGACTCGAGATCCGCTTCCAGCCTTGACCGGACCAAATTTAAACACTGCCGCCTGACCAGCCTCGAGTTTCTGATACGAATCAATCGGCGCGAACGCCTGCGTTTCTCGAAAGCGTTGCGAGCGTTTCTTCTCAATGAAATTCGGTTCAATCACTGGCGGTTGCAGGATCGAAAGTTGAAAGGTGACATACGAAAAACCCACGAAGGCCGTCACGAACAACGCACCAATAACAATAAAAAGTGGCAACCATCGTTTCACACCCTCACCTTACCCGCTCGAGCCTGGGACGAATAACCGGGCGGCTTGTTACACTCGAGCATGACCCAGACCCTGCCAACCCAAGCCATCCCAACTCAGACGCGGGCAGTGATCGTCGGTGGCGGCATCGTCGGCTCGAGCGTCGCATATCACCTGACCAAACTCGGCTGGACGGACATGGTGCTGCTCGAGCAGGGCAAACTGGGTGGCGGCACAACCTGGCACGCGGCGGGATTGGTCGGGCAATTGCGCACCAGCAACAGCATGACCAAAATCAACAAGTACAGCGTGGAGTTGTACCCGACACTGAAGGCCGAGACGGGCATCGATGTCGGTTGGCAAACTGTCGGCAGCCTGATCGTCGCCACCAGTGAGGACCGGATGATTCAGTTGCGCCGCACGATGGCGATGGCAGAACTCTTCGGGGTCAAAGCCGAGATGATCGGGCCAGAAATGGCGCTCGAGAAATGGCCGTTGATGCGCGTCGATGATGTCCTCGGCGCGGCATGGTTACCGGACGATGGCAAAAGCCTGCCTCGAGAAACCGCGCTCGCATTGGCAAAAGGGGCTGAGTTGCGCGGCGCAAAAATCTTCGAGGACGTGCGCGTGACCGATGTGATCCGCGAGAACGGTCGGGCCGTCGGCGTGCGCGTCTCTGATAGTCAGGGGTTCGAGGGAGACATCCGTGCCGATGTCGTCGTGATTTGTGGCGGCATGTGGACTCGAGAACTCGGCTTGAAGATTGGTGTCAGTATTCCCCTGTTTCCGGTCGAGCACCATTACATTGTCTCCGAACCGATTGAAGGCGCGTTCGATGCGTTGCCCGTGGGCCGCGATCCGAACCGTTGCATTTACTACCGTGGCGATGGCGACCGGATTGCACTCGGGGCGTTTCAGGCGTACACGAAACCGTGGGACGTGCAACCCATCCCGGACGATTTCACCTTGAAGCTTCTCGAGCCAGATTGGGAGAAATATGCCGATCCCCTCGCGGCGGGAAAATGGCGCATTCCGGCGCTCGAGAAATGCGAATGGCAAAAGTTCGTGAACGGCCCGGAGAGTTTCACGCCGGACAACAACTTCATCATGGGCGAGGCTCCCGAGTTACCAGGATTGTTCGTGATGGCGGGCTTCAATTCGGTCGGCATCGCCAGCGCGGGCGGTGCGGGAAAATATCTGGCGGAATGGATCATTGAGGGCGAACCAACATTGGATTTGTGGTCGGTGGACATTCGCCGATTCGGTCGCACCATGAACAACCGCACATTTTTGCGCGAGCGTGTGACCGAAGTCCTCGGGCTGCATTACCAGATGGCCTGGCCGAACCGAGAACCCGAAACAGGTCGTGATCTGCGCATCTCACCATTGCACGAAAGCTTGAAGGCGGCAGGCGCGAGCTTTGGACAGAAAGCTGGCCTCGAGCGTCCCAACTGGTTCACGCATGACGGCGTGACGAAAGTTGACTACAGTTGGGGCAAACAGAATTGGTTCGAGAATCACGCGCTCGAGCATCGGGCCGCACGTGAAACTGTTGCCATCTTCGATCAATCCGGTTTTGCCAAACTCAAGGTCAAAGGTCGGGATGCACTGCAAGTTTTGCAGCGTGTCTGCGCCAACCAGATCGACGTGCAAATTGGTCAGACGGTCTACACCGCCATGCTGAATGCTCGAGGAGGATTTGAGAGCGACCTGACCGTGATCCGTTTGGGTGAAACACATTTCCGATTGATCACCGGCAGCGCCCAAGCGGTTCACGATGCCGATTGGATTTCGCGCAACACGCAAGCCAACGAGAACATCACGATCACCGATGTCAGCGAGGCCTTCGGCGTGATCGGTGTGATGGGACCAAACGCCCGAGCCCTCATCACCAGCCTGACCGAATCCAACGTGAGTCACGAAGGCTTTCCATTCGGCGCGGCACGAACCATCAACCTTGGAACCTCGAGCGTGCTGGTCGTTCGCATCACCTATGTCGGCGAGCAGGGCTGGGAGTTGCACATCCCGGCCAGCCAAACCGCACAAGTTCACGCCGCACTGATCAACGCAGGCTCGAGCCTTGGCATCCGAAACGCAGGACATTACGCGATCAATTCACTGCGACTCGAGAAGGCGTACCGGGCTTGGGGTGCGGACATCTCGCCAGAAGACACGGCACTCGAGGCTGGACTTGGATTTGCGATTCATTGGGACAAGGAATTCATCGGCAAGCAAGCTTTGCTCGAACAAAAAACCCAAGGTTTAACGCGAATGCTGGTGACGTTCAAACTCGAGGATTCCGAACCGGTCCTGTGGGGCTCTGAACCGATCTTGCGCGATGGGATTGCGGTTGGGTACACAACTTCGGGCAGTTACGCGCACACGCTCGGGGCGGCGATTGGTATGGGGTATGTCAAAAATCCAGATGGTGCCAATCCCAATATAATCAGCGCCGAATGGATTCGAGCGGGCAAGTACGAAGTCGTTATTAACGGCTCGAGGTTCGCGGCCAAACCATACTTGCGATCACCTTACGATCCAGAGCGGAAACGCATTTTGATTTGAGTTACTCGAGCACAGACATCCACTTCTCAAAATCATCTCGAACCGCATTGGCTCGAAAACGCTCGACGTGTTTATTCCCATATTCAATGAAGTCAAACTCGAGTGTGGAAATTCCTGATTGCAGGAATCCCCAGAATGCTTCGCGCAGATCTGAAGCGAGACGCATCAGTTGCAATTGCGCCTCGAGTTTGGAATCAGTTCTTCCGAAGTACATCTCGAGCAAAAGATTGCAGGCAGTTTCGTTCAACTCGAGGTTGACGGCCAAATTTCCGAGGTCGAAAAACGGGTTTCCATTTCCGGCGTATTCCCAATCGATGATCCAGATTTTCGAGCCGTCATCCAAGAAATTGGCGGGCAGCA
>JAYURE010000867.1:0-7633 GCA_043756345.1 Deinococcales bacterium
CGCAAGCCCGTCAGGTGCTGCTGTAGCGGCAAGAAGGTGCATGGTTGGGATCAAGAAGCGATCCCGCCCGTCAGGTGCATGGTTGGGATCAAGAAGCGATCCCGCCCGTCAGGTGCATGGTTGGGATCAAGACAGGTGCTGGTGTGGGGCCAAGAAGGTGTTTCGAGTGTTGAAGGAGGTGTATCGGCATCGGCGTCGTCGGTTTGGGTTGCGAGCACATTTGTTGGCTGGGTTGTTCAACGCTGATTTGGCGGTCAAATGACTTTCGCCGGAGGTCTAATACACGTGTTATAAGTGCTGAAAGCGAATCCATCCACGGCCCGGACAAGCGCGAGTAGAACCGGTTTCACAGTCCTCCACTCGAGCCAGATGACGGCGATGGCAATCAACTCGAACGCCCAAGCAATGGGCCTCAAGCGTTCGCTGAGGTCAGTCATTTTCCCATGTTCATTCCGGGCATCGAGTTGTCGGGATTCGTTGTGGTGCTCGAGCCATCGTTCGTCGTAATGGTTCCGCCCGTGATCGGCATTCCGTCCATTCGTGGTTGCAACGACCTCGAGAGCGAGACGAACAAGAATCCGGCGAACAGCGCGAAGGCGAGCCAGATCATCCAGGCAAATTTCCGGCGTGGTTTCCCCGACTGCATCAGGTCTCCATCAGCGTTTGCGCATCTCGAGTTTCAATCCTGCCGCGACCCAGGCGTTAAACCCGCCACGCAATTCGCGCACGTTCGAGTAGCCGAGCTTGACGAGGGCTTGCGCGGCAATCGTGCTCATGCGCCCGGATCGGCAGTAGATCACCAGTTCGGCCTTCTTGTCCTTCGGTAGTTTGCGCGAAGCCATCTGCCCAACACCGATCTGATCGAAGGCGATGAACGAATCCGTTCCGGCAATCTCACCTTCATAAGGAATATGAACGTTGACCAGCGGGAAGTCTTTGGTTTTGAGCATCGCCTCGAGTTCTCGGGGTTCGATGGTGAAGTACGCGCCGCCCGGTACGCTCACGCGGTTGGCGGGGGCGGGATGACCGAGCGCCAATCCGGTCAGGAGCGTCACGGCCAGGGTCATCAAGATTCGCCTGCTCACCGATGTCCCCTCGAGTGTTCTTGTGCCCGCCCGTGCTTGTGGTGACGCCTGTTCAACACCAGAATGGGGATGAGGTCACGAGTTCGTGTTGAAGCGAAGCGCTGCAAGAAAGGGAGCATACATGCAACCAGCAGGCCGAACGCCAATGCCCGCCATACCCCGTTCAGGTTGAACACCACGATCCCGACCGAGACAGCGGCGAGGCCGCCGAGCAGCCTCGAGTTGAAGTGTTGATCAAACATTTGTTTCATGCGGTCACTTCCCTTTCCAGGTTTTGCCCGCGTCCACGCTCGAGTAAACCTGACCCGTGCCGGAGACGGTCATCAGGTGGGCCGGATCTTTGGGGTTCACCGCAATCAGGGCCAGCGCCTCGCCGGGACCACCGGTTTTTGTCCAAGTCTCGCCATCATCGGCGGATCGCACGACCCCCGAACCGGATGAGGCGTACACCGCGTTGCCCGTCGGATCGACCGCGAGCGCCATACCGAGCAGGTTCGAGGCGTTCGGCACGGGTTGCCAGTTCACGCCACCGTCCTGCGAGCGTGTCAGACCGCGCATGGTAGCGGCGAACATCTTCGGTGGCGTGCCGGACCCAACCGCGAGCGCCATCGCGTCAGCGGTTGCGGCGCTCAGAAGTTGCCAGGTTTTGCCGCCATCGGTCGAGCGGTGCAATCCGGCCCCGGCGAGGTTCGCGTACAGCCAGCCGCTTGATGGTCCGACCGCAAAACCGTGAATGTCAGTGGCGGGCAGGTTGCCAAAGCCAGGGCTGGTCCAGGTTTTGCCGCCATCGGTGCTTTTCTGGAAGACATCGTGACCGGCGAGGTACATCGTCTCGCCGGACGCGCCGAGGCCCATCGCGTCGCCCTGCCCGCCGGGATCCGTCCAGGTCTTGCCTCCATCGCTCGAGGTTTGAATCCCGCCATGTTGCCCATACAGGACTCGACCATCACTGGTGAACATCAATGCGTGCATGTCACCCTCGAGCCTGCCCAGCGCCCCACCGGACGCGCCGGGTTTGAGTGCCTGCCAGATCAGTAGGCCGATCACGGCGGCGACGAGAGTGCCACCCGCGAGCAGCAGTGGACGTGGGAGCAATGGGGATGGTCTCGAGTTCGTCGTTTCGTTCATACTTGCCTCAAGTGTGACAAATTGGCCCGCGTCACTTCATGGCTTTGAGCCAGGTCTCGTACTGCGCAATCTCTTTGGTTTGTACGTCAATAACGCCCTGCGCGAACGTCTTCAACTCGGGTCGGAGGGCCTTGGTCAAGGCCATCTCCGCCATGTCCACCGCGCTCTGATGATGCGGAATCATGTTCTCGAGAAAATTCTTGTCCGGGTTGCCCATCACCATGCTGTGACCGGGCATCTTGCCTTGGCTGGCATCGACCATCGGCTGCATATCCACGACCATCAGTTTCATTTGCGCGGCGTTGGGTTTGGCGTTGTACCAGCCTTTGAGCCAGCCGGTCATCTGTTTGACCTCGAGCGATTGCACCCGCACGATGTCTTGAGCGGCCTTCTTGACGTTTGCATCCTTGCCCTTTTTGAGCACGAAGTTCGCCATGTCCACGGCGATGTTGTGATGGGCGATCATCTGTGACATCCAGTAAATGTCGAAGGTTTTGCCGGTGGCCTTCTCGAGCGATTTCATGGATTTCATGTCACCCATGTTCATGCTGCCCGAGTTACCCATTGGCATGTCGCCCATACCCTGCGCGAAGCTCGAGCCAATCAAAACCGTAGCGGAAAGGGCGGTGGCGCAGATGGTTGCAAGGCTGGTCAGTCTGAGAATGTTTTTCATACTCGAGCAGTCTCAAGGAGTTCTGTAAAGTTTGTGTAAAGCTCAGGGGTTTGGCAGTGTCAATGTAAAACTCGAGCCCTTCCCAAACTCGCTCTTGACCTCGAGTCGTCCGCCCAGTGCCATTGCCAGATGACTCGAGATCGTTAGGCCGACACCGGAACCGCCCGGGCTGCTCGAGCGGCTGGCATCCACGCGGTAGAACCGCTCGAACAAATGTGGCAAATGCTCGGGCGCAATGCCTGGACCGAAATCGCGCACCTCGAGTTGAACGTAATTGGTTTGAAGCTGCACAGCCAGATCGACCCGACTTCCCGCTGCGTGTTTGAGTACGTTTGAGAGCAGGTTGATGACGATTTGCGTCACGCGGTCACGGTCGGCTCTGACGGTCACGGGCTGAGCGGGGAATATCTTTTGAATCGTACTGCCATTCTCTAGGAACATCGGTTCGTACCGTTCGACCACCTCACGCACAAGTGGCACCAAATCGAACGGCTCGAGGTGCAATGTCACAGCGCCAGATTCAACCTTTGAAACCTCCGAAAGGTCATTGACCAAACGCTTCAACCTCGAAACCTCACGGTGAATCGCCTGCGCCGCCTGCACCGGATCGAACAGACCGTCGCTCAAACCCTCGGCGTATCCTTGCAAGCCAGACAGCGGCGTTCGCAACTCATGCGCGACCGTGCCAATCAATTCGATGCGTCGCGCCTCGACCGACTCGAGGGCCACCGCCATGCGGTTGAAATCCTCGATCAGCAATCCGAGTTCGTCGCCATCACCATTCGGTAAGCGTTCCGAGTATGCACCGGCTGCAATCCTGCGGGCCGCGCTCGAGACGCGACTGACCGGTTCGATCACGCGCCGCGCCACCCAGAACCCGACCAGCACCGCGAGCGGAATCCCGACCGCCAGCCCGACCAGCAACGATTGCGCGAGTGACCTCGAGAAGCCGTCATACAATTCGCTGTGCATCGCGTCCATTGCGCCAGAACCGTAGCGTTGGGTCATCTGGGTGATGTGCGCCTCGTAGAACCAACCCGCCGAGAATTCCGCCGCCGCGATCAGCGCCAAGATTCCGGCGAGCGTCACGACCACAAAGGCGAACAGCAGTTTGAACCTCAATGACCAGTTTCGCATTCAGGCATCCTCGAGTGGTCCGTCGAGAAAACGATACCCGCCGCCACGGACGGTTTGAATCCGAGCGCCAGTCTCGCCGAGTTTTCGCCGCAGGCTCGAGACGTGAACATCAACCACGCGCTCCACACCATCGAACTCACCACCCCACAGACGCTCGAGCAGTTCTGGGCGCGACCACAACCGGCCCGGATTGCGGGCGAATAAACTGAGCAAATCGAACTCGAGGTGGGTCAGTTTGAGTTCCTCACCCGCCAGTTGGACACGGCGGTTCACGTACTCGAGTTCCAAGCTTCCAACGCTCGAGCGTTCAATGGGCACTTGACCGCGCCTCAGCATGATTTTGATCCGGGCCAGCAATTCTCGAGGGCTGAACGGTTTGACCAGGTAATCGTCCGCACCAGACTCGAGGCCGCGCAAACGATCCGACTCTTCACCTCGGGCGGTCAGCATCAACACGGGAATACGCTGTTCGAGACTCGAGTTCAAGCGCAGTTCCTCAAGCACTTGCCAACCGTCAAGTTTGGGCAGCATCACGTCGAGCACGATCACATCCGGTTGCTGGTCCCGCGCCAACCGCAAACCTTCGAGACCATCTCGAGCCTCGAGCACCACGAATCCGGCGTGCTCGAGGTAACGCCGGGCGATCTCGCGGATGCTGGGTTCGTCATCGACGATCAGGACTGTAGACTCGTTCAAACACCCTCCCAATTGCCGTTCAAACCCTGCCGAGCATCCGAGTGTCGTCCAAATCGCGCACCATTCACTCGGACCTCAATGCCCACGATAACCGGCTCGAGGGGCAGCATTGGTGTTGAGTTTCGAGGGGTTATGTAAAGTTTTCGTAAAGCTCCTTCCCACAGGACGTATTTGCTGGAACCGTCGATTCCGCACGCCTCGATCCCGACCAGTCCGGTGATCGCGGGTGCCATGCCGAACGATGCGCCCTTCAACGCAGCCCTGCGTGACCCGAACGCCACCTACCAAAGCTGGTTTTTGTGGGACGAACACTTGAAAAACTTTCGTTCGATCCGGCGTTGACGCGCCTATCGGCGTTCGCGTTGGCCGGGTACGAGCGCGACCAGAAGCTCGGATCGCTCGACCAGAGGGCCAGCGGGAAACGGGCCGTCCAGCGACCGTCGATCCGGGCTCGCACCTCGAGTTTTAACCATGTGCCCTTCGGGGTGTTCGCCGTCCACGTGACCACCGCCCGGTCGAAACCGGCCACCGTCATCGGTGGCGTTTCAAACCAGCCGGTGCGAAACGCCTGACCCTTTGCCAGCCCAGCTTCGCGCACGCTCGGGGCGTGGTCGGTCAGGGTGAAGGCTCCCGCGTTGAACTGGACGTTTGAGACGCTCGAGCGGCCAAGTTGTTCAGCCAGAAGCTCGGTTTGGTTTCCGCCGAAGCTGGTGGCATCCGGGCCTGCGAACGCGATGGACAGAGTGACGAGGGTGAGGGCAATGAACCGAAGCCAACGCGGAATGCTCATGGAATTGATTCTGCCGACATGACTGTAAAGATTGTGTAAACCCAACTGTCCATCCAATCGGGGCCGTTCGAGCTTTACACGATCTTTACAAGCCGGATCGAGACTCGAGCCAGAACGCCAGAGGACGCATTCTTTCTGGCAGGAGGACGTTATGAAACGTTTGAACCGCCGTGAATTTATCGCCCTGTCCGGTCTGAGTGTTGGTGGCCTGGCCCTCGGAAACCGATTGTTGAACACGCAAGCACTTGCGCAGACTGCGACCGGCGCATTCCCAAGCCTCGCCCAGATTCCCACACGTACCCTCGAGCCGGGATTGCTCGAGGCGAACCTGATTGCGCGTCAGGGCGCGACGACCATCGGTGGACAACCCGCCAAACTGCTGACATACGGCGGTTCGCTGCTGCGCGTCAAGGCCGGAGAGACGCTGCGGATCAACTTCACCAATCGGCTCGAGCAACCCACGAACCTGCACTGGCACGGCCTGCACGCCAGCCCGAGCATCGACGATCCCTTCCGCATGGTCGCGCCCGCTGAGAGCGTCAGCGTCGATTATCCCGTGCCCAAGGACGCCTCGGGCCTGAACTGGTTCCACCCGCACCATCACGGCGTGGTCGCCGAGCAGCAGTTCGCCGGACTGACCGGGGCCATCGCCATCGAATCCGACCTCGACGCGGCATTCAAGGAGGCCGAGGAACACGTGATCCTGCTGCGCGATTACGCACTCGAGAAGGGCCTGCCCGCCAAGCACACGATGATGGACTGGATGAACGGCAAGGTGGGCGACCTGCAAGGCGTGAACGCCGCGATCAAGCCGACCTTACGGCCACAAAAATCGCTCGTGCGCCTGCGGATCGTCAACGCCGCCAACGCCCGGTACTTCCGCCTCAAGCTCGAGAACCACCCGTTGTACCTGATCGGCACGGACGGTGGGTTCCTCGAGCGTCCGGTCGAACTGACCGAATTGCTGATTGCACCCGGCGAACGGGCCGACGTGATCGTGCGACTCGAGCGGGCGGGCACGTACCGCCTGCAAAACCTGCCCTACGAGCGCGGCAAGATGAAAATGGGTGGGATGATGGGTGGGATGATGGGTGGGATGAACATGGGTGACTCGGGCAATTCGAGCAAAGGTGACTCGGGCATGGGCGGCATGAACATGGGCGACCCCAACAACTTGGGGATGGGCAATTCGGGGATGGGCAATTCGGGGATGGGTGGGATGGATCACTCGGGCATGGCGGGCATGAGCATGGGTGGGGATTCGCAACCGGTGACGCTGATGGTGCTGAACGTTCCGAAGCTCCCCAAGCCGAGCGAACTGCCATCGCGCCTCGCCACCATCCCGGTGCTCGAGGCCGGTTCGGTCATGCGAACCATCACCCTCACCGAGAAGATGATGCAGATGAAATTCTTCCTGAACGGCAAATCCTTCGACGGGAATCGCGTGGACATCAGCGGCAAGCTGGGTACACTCGAGGTTTGGGAACTGGTCAACAAGTCCGACATGGACCATCCGTTCCACCTGCACTCGTTTCCGTTCCAGGTGATCTCGCGCAACGGTCGGCCCGAAGCGTACCGCGCCTGGAGGGACGTGGTGAACCTCAAAAAAGACGATCGCCTGCGCATCGCCGTGCCGCTCTCAGATTTCACCGGCAAGACGGTCTACCATTGCCACGTGCTCGAGCATGAGGATCGCGGCATGATGGGCGTGCTCGAGGTCACGGCGTAATGCCCGAGGTCTTCTGGCCTAACGGCGGTACGCGGCGAGTTGGAGGCGGCTCGAGGGCAGCATGGCGTAAGGGTTGATGATGCGGCTACCGGATCGAACCTCGAAGTGCAGGTGCGAACCGGTCGAACGTCCAGTCGAACCCATCAGCGCGATCAGTTGGCCCTGCGCGACGCGCTGCCCTCGGCGAACCAGCAGTTTTGAGTTGTGCGCGTAGTAGTAATCGCGCCCATCCACACCGCGAATCACGAGCAGGTTGCCATATCCGTACACGTCCCAGCCGCTCGAGGTTACGGTTCCCGAGAGGGCCGCTGAGATCGGTGTTTTGAACGGGGCGGCGATGTCGATGCCTGAGTGACCGCGCCGTTTTCCTCGGTATGTGAAGTGCGTGGTGATGA
>JAYURE010000868.1:0-2743 GCA_043756345.1 Deinococcales bacterium
CTCAAGCGGTTCGGTTCCCGATATTTGCGAGGCAACCCGAGCACGGCTGGCGGGGTACACGTCTGAACTCGAGGCGGCAGGTCTGGTGTGGTCACAGGATTTTTTTGTCTTCGAGTGCCGCAGCAACACGCACGGTCAGGGACGTTTGGGCCTGCGGGAAATGCTGGCACAGCCAAATCGCCCGACCGCAATCCTCGCCATGAGCGACGTGCTGGCCCTGGGGGTACTCGAGGAGGCTCGCAGTTTGGGCCTAAAGATTCCCGAGGACATCAGTGTGATCGGCTTTGATGACGTGCCAGAGGCGGCACGGGCGGGCCTCTCGAGCGTCAATCAACCGCACCTCGAGAAGGGCCGGGTGGCTGCCGAATTGCTGCTCGCCCGTTTGCGTGGCGAAAATGTCATCAGCCCGAAACGGCTCGAGACGAAATTGATGTTGCGCTCTACCTCATGAACATTCATTTGCGTGCTGGAATTGCACCCTCAACTGGTGTGATTGAACCTTAGTCTGTCGGAAGGTTGCGAGAATGTCAGCAACCACCGCGAACGAAAGTGTTTGATGCCTCGAGCCTTCCCACCAATTCAGGTCAGCCGCTGATGATCCAATCGGTCGCCCTGAACCCATTCTCCCTGCCGATGCTGATCGTCTGCGTGGTGTGCAGCATCGTACTTTGGCTCAGTTACACACTCGACTGGCGACGCTCACAAGAACGCACCCTCATGGGCGTGTATCGCATCGTTACCGCCGTGAACGCTGTCTGGATGGCCGTGTACTTTTTGGGATTCAACGGCTGGCTCGAGACGCTACCGGCCACCCGGATCATGTTGATCCTGCTCGCTGGCGTGCCGATCAGCATTTTCGGTTACGTCCTTTGGCGCGAGGGTCGTCGTCCGGCACAGTCAATGGTGGCGATTCTGGGCTTTTGTGGCCTGACCATGTTCGCGGTCGCCGCCGACCGTGGCGCAATCATCGCGCAGGCCGAGAATACTCAACTGCCCCATCCGGCTTTAAGCGTGCCGTTCCTGGTGGTCCTCGTGATCCTCTTGGTCGGTCTGGCCTACACCACGCTCGAGGTGGTGCGTCGCGCCCCAACGCAATTGAATCAAACTCGAGGCATGATCGTTGCGGCCATCGTTTTGGCATTTACCGGTCTTATGGATGCGGTGGCCTCGTTCACCGATATTGCCCTGCCGCCATTGTCATGGATTGGATCGTTGGTTGTGACCGTGATCTTCTCGAATGCGATTGCCAAAAAGTACCGCGACACGTTTCGTTCACTCGAACGCGCCGAACAGGACCGCAAAGCCCTCGAAGACGAACGTGAATCCCTCGAGTTTAAAGTTTCGCACGACGAGATGACCGGGCTGTTCGCTCGGGCGCACGCGACGCAGGTTTTAGACGAAATCCTCGAGCACAGTGGTGCTTGCGTGGTCTTCATCGACTTGGACGATTTCAAAAGTTGGAACGACACGTTTGGTCATGCCACCGGAGATCGCGTGCTACGCGAAACCGCCCAAGTGATTCGCAAAAGCATTCGCATCGGCGATATTGCCGCCCGGTACGCTGGCGATGAATTCTTTATCGCGTTGCCAAACTCGAGAACCGATGCGGGACGCCGCGTTGCCGAAACCATCCGCAAACGCCTGGCCGATGCCATGCCGGGAAGCGAAGCCAAACGCATCACCGCAAGTTTCGGTGTCGCGCTCGGGGATCAGCACGAGACTGCCGCCATCGTTTTGGATCGCGCAGATCGAGCCGTGTATCAGGCGAAAAGCAGCGGCAAGGACCGTGTGGCAAGCCGCGAGGAAATCAAGAAACCCAGCGTCCGAACAAACCAACCTCGAGCCTAAGAATTTCTCTTTGCCTTAAAAATACTCGAGACTGAAAAACCTCGAGCCAGGATTTCAACTCGAGGTTTATGAATTGATGACTTCGGCTTACTCGCTGTTTTTGTCGTAAGGCACGATCTTGTCCCACTCGTCCGCTGTGCTCCGAGAGACGACCGCGATGACCGGATCGGTGTCGGAAAGGTTGTACACCTCGTGCGGCACTCCGGGCTGAATGTAAATAAAATCCCCAGCCTCGTTGTCGATGGTTTCGCGCAAACCTGGACCGAAGATATGCCGCACTTTACCCTCGAGAATGTAGAGGATCACTTCAAACTCGACGTGAATGTGCGAGAAGGCGACCGCTCCGGGTGGCACGGTGGCGATGTTCATCGAGAGCGCCTGGGTTCCAGCGTTCTTGCCGGAAATTCCCTGTTTGTAATGGATGCCGTTCCAACGCCGGTTCGCACCGCCACCACGCACAACTTTGATGCCGTTTGCATCCTCGACAAAGCCGGGTGAAACCTGTGAACCCTCGAGCGTTGGCAGGTCGCCTGCGCGTCCACCTTCGTATGGTGTGTTTTCGGACATGGGTTGTGCCTCCGGGATCAGTGTACAGATTTCCAGGTCGATGGGGCATTCACGACTCGAGACTATTTTGCCCAGAGGTCCACGTTCGCCGCCGCCGCTAAATCGATCACGGCAAGTGCGAGTCGATGCTGCGATTGAGCCAACGCAAGCTGTGCAGACTCGAGCCCAATCTGAGCCTGCAAGACCGCAAGTTTCGAGACGAGTCCTTTGGCGAATCGTGCCTGCTGAGCGCTCAGGTCTTCCTTGGCCACCGTTGCACTGCGTTCCCGAACTGGGATTGCCTTTTGCGAGGCCGTGTACGCATCCCAAGCCGCCGAGAGCGTCGTCT
>JAYURE010000869.1:0-2742 GCA_043756345.1 Deinococcales bacterium
CCCGGCACTGGAAACGGTGCACGCGATTTCACACTCGAGAAATTTAAGAGCGCCCTGCTGGGTCAGCACATGATGCGGGCGCAACTCAAACCCGATTACAGCCCGAACAGCGGTTTCGTCAAAGGGACCGTGGCGTTCTCGTATTTGGACACGCCAGCCTGGAAGAAAATCATTCCGTTCGCCGAGTACTACCCCGGAGGCGATGCGCTCTGGGAGGTTGGCGATAAAGGCCGTACCGTGTTGGGTTTGAACCAAGACGCGACCGGAACACCACTGACGAGCGCCCACGCCCGTCTGAACGATCCCAAAAACCTCTTCCCCAAATTCACACTCGAATCCGTTCCGAACGGCATGAACGGCAAAATCCACGAGGAACAGGTTCGGCTCGCCTGGTTCTGGATCGGCTTCACCTTCAACCCCAGCCTGCAACGGGTCGGTGGCAGCAACAGCACCAAAGTCGGCGAGTACATGATCGGTAGCCTGCTCGAGCAATACATGTACATGCACAACACTTTCTCGACCCAAGCCCGACTGTGCGCCAAAGGATTTTTACCCGAAGCCAACTACCAAGAACCTGTCAGTTTCCGTCCAGATTACGGGTACTTCACCGGGTATGGCCGCGAGATTCTGGCCTGGAATCAGAAGGGTCAAGCGGCGGTATCCAACGCGCAAAAACTCGAGCAGCAAAACTTGTGGCATACCTTCACCGCGAATGCGTTCCGCACCAGCCTAATCCTGTACAGCGACGCGATCTCGAAAATGGATGCGCCCACACTGATCAAAGAAAAATCTTGGGCGCTCGGTGAGGATGGTATGCCCGGTTTCAACCCAGCCACCAACCGCAGCGATGATCGGCTTTCACGTGGAGCCTTCGCAAACCATTTCGCCTGCTACCAACCGCAATTTGCCAACGAAGACACGAAGTTGATCAACGATGTCGAAAGCAAACTTGGTATTCCAGCCTCGAGTGCGAAAACGTGCGGCACCAGTTACCCGCCGTTGCAACCGACCAATCCGTAATTGAAGATCTGCGAAGAAAATTTTGTTCGTGACTCGAGTCGCTTTTTCTTTGCGGCTCGAGTTTATGCTGATCCGTTCTATGCTGAGCCATGAAACTCTTGATTCTGGGCGGCACGCAATTCGTTGGACGACACATGGTTGAACGCGCCATCGCTCGAGGCCATGAAGTGACCTTGTTCAACCGTGGCAACAAAAACATCTTCCCAAACCTGGAGACGATCATTGGCGACCGAGACCCACAGATCGGTGATGGCCTGAGTGCGCTTGAGAGGGCCGTGAACGCCGGTCGAAGCTGGGATGCGGTCATTGACGTGAATGGTTACGTGCCACGCATTGTGCGAGCCACAGGCGAACTGCTCAAGACGGCGGTTAAACGCTACGTCTTCATTTCGAGCGTCAGCGTCTACGTCGGATTTTCAGAACCCGGCGGCAAAGAAGACACGCCCGTGATCGAACTCGAGGATCAGACGACCGAAGTCATCGCGGGACTGGCCTACGGCGGCCTGAAAGTGCTGTGCGAACGGTTGATTCAAGAACTCTTCTCGACTCGAGGATTGATCGTTCGTCCCGGCCTGGTCGTCGGACCAGACGATCACACTGACCGATTCACCTACTGGCCGGATCGGATCGCCAAAGGTGGCGAAGTCCTCGCCTCAAACCCGCCCGAGGCCGTCACACAATTCATTGACGCTCGAGACCTGGCAGATTTCACAGTTCATGCGACCGAATCGAACCTGAACGGCATCTTTCATGTGACCGGACCCGGCATGAGTATGCAAACCGTGCTCGAGACTTGCAAAACTGTGACCGGCTCGGACGCGAATTTCCGTTACCTCGACGAGAACTTTTTAATCGAACACGGCGTCAACCCCTGGATGGGACCCGACAGCCTGCCGTTGTGGTTGAGTACCGACCCGAACGACAAGGGCGCATTCCAACTCAACGTCAGTAAAGCACTCGAGGCTGGCCTGAAAATTCGACCGCTCGAACAAACCGTGCGTGACACGCTTGAATGGGCGCAATCTCGAGGTTCGGACCATGAATGGAAATCAGGGTTGACTATGAAGCGCGAAACCGAACTGCTCGAGTTGTTTGGGGCGTACAAGCAAAAATAAGTTACAATCTCGAGCCGAAGGACGTGCGATTTGCCACTCGACTTGACTGCGCCAGAACGTGTCTCGATTCTCGGATTGCCACTCGATTTGGTAGACCTTGAAACCACCGTGAATGTTTTGCGTGATTGGGCTCGAGCGTCCCAACCTGGCCGAACCGTCATCACCTTAAATCCAGAAATTGTTGTGCAATCCGAAACTGAACCACCATTGCGAGCCGCGATTGAAGGCGCGGACCTCGTGACTGCCGATGGTGTCGGCATCGTCTGGGCGGCTGGGCGTTTGGTCAACAAAAAACCGGATCGAGCAACCGGAGTGGACATTGCCGTGCGCCTGATGGAACTCGAGGGTCAGAACTTGCGCGTGTACTTTCTGGGCGCGAAACCTGGCGTGGCCGAACGCGCCGCAAAAGCCTGCCAGGAAAAGTATGGGATTCAAATTGCGGGTTTTCGAGATGGGTATTTCAAACCCACAGACCTCGAAGCAGTCGTGAGGGACGTGCGTGAAGCTCGAGCCGATCTTTTATTGGCGGGGTTGGGCGCGGGCCGACAAGAAATTTTCAATCACACGCAACGGCCCGCAAAAATCTGCATCGGTTGTGGCGGAACCA
>JAYURE010000870.1:0-2741 GCA_043756345.1 Deinococcales bacterium
TCCAGGATGAAATAACCTCCTCGTTTGGTCTCGAGAGACCTCGCTGTATTGCACGTGGTTGTTTTAGAAATAGGGAAGTTGTTTCATCCCAAGTCCTTAGGTGCTGGTTTAGGGTCAAGAAGCAGCCGGGTGGGAGTTGCACCCACCCCGTCGCCCCCTTCCCCCCTCGAGACGTATCGTTCTGGTTTTCCGCATGACCCCAAAGCAACTAGGCTTCAAAATGCCTGCCCAATGGGAGCCGCACTCGAGCACGTGGATGGGTTGGCCTGCGGATGATGTGGAGTGGCGTGGTCAACTCGAGGCTGTCCGTCAAGAATTCGCGGCGTTGGTTGGGACAATCTCGAGGTTTGAGCTGGTGAATTTGTTGGTGCGTGACGAGGAGACAGAACGCGACGCTCGGTCTCGGCTCGAGGGTGCGAATGTGGTGTTTCATCGGTTTGCGCACAATGATGTTTGGTTTCGGGATTGCGCTCCGATTTTCGTGTCTCGAGGTGGTGAGGTTGCCGGGACGGATTGGGATTTCAATGGTTGGGGTGGGAAGTTCGCTTCTGACTTGGACGATCAAATCCCAAGTTTCGTCTCGAGTCAGATTGGCTTGAAGTTATTCAAGTCGGGGATTGTGATGGAGGGCGGTTCGTTGGATGTCAACGGGACTGGTCAGGTGTTGACGACAAAGCAGTGTTTGCTAAATACGAATCGCAATCCTGACCTGATCACAAAAGAGATTGAATTGATCGTGCTCGAGAATTTGGGTCTCGAGCGAATGCTCTGGCTGGAAGATGGGCTGGAGGGTGATCACACGGATGGGCATGTGGACACGATCACTCGTTTTTTGAATCCTTGGACGATTGTGACGCATGTTTGCGAGGACGAGAACGACTCGAATTTTGCGCCGATGCAGAAGAACCTCGAGACTATTCAGACTTGGACGAATGATGCGGGTGAACCGTTCGAGGTGGTGCCGTTGCCGCTTCCGAAGAACAGGCTCGAGTTTGAGGGTGATCGTTTGCCGCCGACCTATGCGAATTTCTATTTTTGCAACGGCGCGTTGATCGTGCCGACCTATGGCGATCCGAACGATGATCGTGCCCTCGAGATTTTGCGTGCTTATGTGCCGAACCGTGAAGTGATTGGGCTGAGCGGTCGCGCTTTAATCACTGGTGGTGGTTCGTTCAATTGCGTCACACAGCAACAACCGGTCGGAACGATATGGAGGGGCGAATGAAGATTTCTGCGATTCAAATGTCAATGACGGACAACCTCGAGACGAATGTTGCCAAAGCGATAGCAATGGTCCGTGAGGCCGCGTCTCAAGGTGCAAGTCTGATTCTCGTGCCGGAATTGTTCGAGAATTTGTACTGGTGTCAGGTGCAGCGTGAGGAGTATTTCAAGCTCGCCAATCCGCTCGAGCATCATCCGTTTTTGCCGAAATTTCAGGCGTTGGCGCGAGAGTTGAACGTGGTCTTGCCGATCAGTTTTTTCGAGAAGGCCGGTCATGCGCATTTCAATTCGCTCGCCATGATTGACGCGACGGGCGAGAATCTGGGCCTGTACCGCAAGTCGCACATCCCGGATGGGCCTGGGTACACAGAAAAGTATTATTTCAATCCGGGCGACACGGGATTCAAAACGTTTCCAACTCGAGTCGGCATGGTTGGGTCGGGTATCTGCTGGGACCAGTGGTATCCAGAATCGGCTCGAGCGATGGCGTTGCAGGGCGCGGAGATCTTGCTGTATCCGACCGCAATTGGTTCGGAACCGGCGGAGGCTGGCGCACCGGACACCCGTTTGATGTGGCAGCGGGTGATGATCGGTCATGCCGTGGCGAACCTTTGCTATCTGGCCGCCGCAAACCGGGTTGGCACAGAAACCGTCGAAGGACTGACGCAAAATTATTACGGCTCGAGTTTCATTTGCGATTATATGGGTGAAAAATTGGCCGAGGCGAATACGACCGAGGAAACAATTTTGATCGCTGAAATTGACCTCGAGAAAGCCAGAACGTTTCGTGCCGGTTTTGGATTCTTCCGTGACCGTCGCCCAGATTTGTACGGTCCACTAATGACCTTGGATGGAAAAACAAGACGACCCGGATAAAAACCGTAGGGGCGAACTCCATGTTCGCCCTGCCGTTTCGCGGTAGAACAACAACATGATTGACCGCCAGCACCTCACCAACCTGATCGAGCAAGAAGAAATCCTCTTCAAGAAACTGCACCCAAAATCCGGTGAACTCTTCGAGCGGTCTCGAGCACATCTCCTTGGTGGCGTGCCGATGAATTGGATGGTGCGTTGGGCTGGCGCGTGGCCGGTGTTCGTGCACGAGGCCAAGGATGCGCGGTTCTGGGATGTCGATGGCCTCGAGTACGTGGACTTTTGCTTGGGCGACACGGGCGCGATGACGGGGCATTCCCCGCAGGTTTCGGTCGATGCGATCTCGAGTCAGGCGGCGAAGGGCATCACGACGATGCTGCCGAGCGAGGAGGCGATCCTGGCGGACCTGTTGTCGCGCAATATCACGACACAGGTGTTCCGCGGCCTGCTCGAGAACGGGGCGAGCGAGCAGGGCGCACGCATGTCGGCGATGGATAACGCAACGCGCAATGCCGGCGACATGATCAACAAGCTGACGATCAAGTACAACCGCCAGCGGCAGGCCAACATCACCAAGGAGTTGATCGAGATCATCTCGGGTGCGGAAGCGCTTTGACACGGCGCGCGAATGTCTGTTAAGCTCTCAA
>JAYURE010000871.1:0-7605 GCA_043756345.1 Deinococcales bacterium
TGGCCTTGGATGTGCGCACCGCGCCAGGTGTGGAACATGCCGACATTCACTCGAGGCTGCAAGCGATTCTCGAACGGCTCGAGCTTGAAGAGGGCGTGAAAACGAAATACGAAATCATTGACGACCGACCATGGACCGCCACCGACCCAAATGCCAGCATCGTCAAAGCACTCGAGGCGGCGCACCCATTCACCCTCGAGCGGGCACCAAAATACGGTGGTGTTCCCGGCACGACCGACGGCACATTCCTGCACGCGGCAGGTGTCCCCATCGTCACGGTTGGACCCGGCGACCGCGAAATCCCGCATCAACCCAACGAATTCGTCCGCGTATCCGAATTAGAGTCATCTGCGCGACTGTACGCAGCGACAGCAGTGTTATTCTTGCTCGAGACTTAATTGTTCACCGCCAACGCACGAGGCATATCTCGCGCCAATCTCGCACAAAATACCTGTTTCACAGGATGTTCCCAGGAGGAACTTATGCGTAAAAGGTTGATCGCACTCTTCGCCATCCCAGCCATCGCCATGATTGCCACACAATCGAGCGGACAGGGAGCCAAACCGGTTCGCGGCGGCAGCTTCGTTGTCGCCGCCAACACCGAACTCGCCGCACTCGACCCGACGCAAGTGGCTGGAGCCGAAAACGCACGCATGTTCAACCAAAACGTGCTCGAGGGATTGGTCGCCATCGGTGAAAACGGCAAGGTCTCGCCAGCACTCGCCACGAGCCTGCCGAAAGTCTCGAGTGACGGCACGGAATACACGTTCACGTTGCGCAAAGGTGTCAAATTCCACGACGGCAGTGCGTTTACCAGCGCGGACGTCAAAGCCAAATTTGACCGCGCCCGCACCAAAGATTCCGGTCACACAGCACCAACCTTCTACGAGGACATCACTACAATCAACACGCCAGACGAAAGCACCGTGGTCTTCAAACTCGGCAAGGTCAACACGAGCTTCTTGCTCAACCTGGCGCAACCCGAAAGCGTGATTGAACCGAGTGCATTGTTTACCAGCAAAGAGGGCCTCGAGAAACTCAAATCCAACCCGGTCGGCACCGGACCATTCAAACTAAAAGCCTGGAATCGCGGCTCGAGTATCGTGCTTGAACGCAACCCGGATTACTACATGAAGGGCTTGCCGTACTTGGACAGCGTGACCTTCCGTTTCTTCGGCAGCGACGATGGCGCTCGAGTCAATGCGCTCAAGTCCGGCGATGTCGATGCGATTGGCGCACCGGCAGAGCAGGCCAAAGCGCTTCAGGCCGATCCGAAATTCAAAGTTTACAACGGGGTCAGCACCGGTGAAATCACGATCTCGATGAACAACCAACGCAAACCCTTCAACGACATTCGCGTGCGTCGCGCTCTGACCTTGGCGACCAACAAAAAAGAAATCGTTGATGGGGCCTTCTTCGGATTCGGCACCGTCATCGGCAGCTTCAACAGCCCCGGCCAACCGTACTACATCGACCTTGCCAGCAGGTACGCCTACAACCTCGAGAAAGCCAAATCGCTTTTGAAAGAGGCGGGCGCGGAAAACCTGAGCTTCAAATTCACCGTTGCCAACGAATTCCCCATCGAACGCCGCACCGCCGAAGTTTGGGCCGCACAACTCTCCGAGATCGGCGTCAAAGTCGAAATCGAACTCGTGCCATTCAACACTTGGATTCAAAAAGTCTTCTTGGGCAAAGATTACGACACGACGATCATCGGTCATGCCGAAGCCGCAGACCTGGACCGTTACGCTCGAGACGGGTACTACTTCAACTGGGACAACAAGCCGTACAAGGCGCTCTTGGACAAAGCCGAAGCGACGCTCGACAGCGCAGCACGAACACGATTGTACTGGCAGGCGCAAACCTTGCTGGCAGACCAAGCACCCGGCATTTGGGTCTTCAGCGCCGCCGCGATCACCGCGACACAAGCGAATGTCAACGGCTGGTGGAAGACATCACCAACACCGAATTACAACGTGGTACGGGTGTTTAAAACGAAGTAAAGCTCGAGACAGAATTTCTCGAGGTAGGCCGGGATGCGCAAATGTATCCCGGCTTTTTTTGTTGGTTGAAATTGCTTGGGGGAAGAATTCAAGGATTGCCAAACCAGCGGCCTTATGTATACGATAAGTCACATGGCAACTTCCGAAATCATGAGGTCTCCATTCCTGACAGTCGATCAGATTCATCACGGACGATCTGAATTCTTAATGAGTCAGATCGAACCCGAATCCATATCGCTGAGTTTTTGGTCGCCCCCATATTTTGTCGGCAAAGAATACGAAAAAGACGAAACTTTTGATTCTTGGCAAAAAATTTTGCGCCAGGTGATCCATCATCATGCACAAGTACTCAAGCCAGGAGGATTCCTGGTGATTAACATTGCCGACATTCTTTGTTTTAAGGATGAAACGATACCTCGATTTCAAGCAATGAACCTTTCCATGCAAAAATCCAAGATCACCAAAGAAATGGTGCTTGAAGCAAAATCCAATTTTCCACACTTTAACCGCAATCAGTTGGCCGAATACCTTGGTTGCAGTGAACAAACCATTGACAGAAGGTTAAATGGGAACAACATTCGTGGTGGTAAATATGAAACTCAAACAAGGGTCAACCTGATTGGTGGCCACCTGCAAGACTATGGTTACGAGTGTGGAATTTACCTCTATGACCACAGAATTTGGGTCAAAGACCCATCGTGGGCAAATTCTCGATGGACTTCCAATTCGCTGAAATCCGTAGACGAATACGAAGATTTGTACATCTTTTGGAAGCCTGGTCAGCAGGTGATTGATCGAAAAAAATTAGAGGCTGAAGAGTGGCAGCAATGGGGTTCTCGAGCAGTATGGAACATCAGAAGTGTTCGTGCAAACGACGATCACGAAGCCAAATTTCCATTGGAACTTGCCTCAAGGGTTGTGCGGTTGTACACGGATAAAAACGATATCGTATTGGACCCATTTATGGGATCAGGAACGACTGCTTTGGCCTGTATTCAGCATGGAAGAAAGTTCATAGGAATTGAAAAAGAAGAAAAATACGTGAACTTATCCAGAAGAAATATTCTCAAAGTACATGAACAAATTCCTTTGGATATTTGATTTTACAGCGAGATACTTTGCACCCTCCAAGGGGCTATTTCCCGTAAGAGTTCAAAGCTAACCCGCGCCCGGAATTTTCTTGGGTCTTTCGATTTATCATCTTTCCCTGGAAAAAATAAACCAGGATGCGTTTTCAAATAGTTTGGTTGTTCCGTTAATAAAATTCCATTCGGAATACAGGCGATGTCTATTCTTTTCAACAATTGACCATCATTTCTCGAGCTTGTGGTGTTTTGTAACATCTGATAAACAGGCTTCAGTGCCATGGTGACAAGCGGAACAACCGTGTTGTCAGAAAGCACAAAGACAGGTGGCAAGCTGGCGTGGAAATCATGAGCAGCCCGTGGTCCTTTGGCTCTTAAAACAACGTTTTTCACACCGGATTCCAAATTTATCCAACGTCCGTCCGCAGAAACTTGATTGTGGCTCATGACTGTATGATCTTGATCGTCACGTGGTCCGACACTTTTGATGTCGATAAAAAGCCATGCTGACTTTGTGTATTCTTGCGTAGCCGAATTGATCGAATCGCTTGTTAAAACAAAGCGCTGATCTGCTCCCGTTGGTAATCCCACATCTCTAACGTGAAATGATCTCTCCAATATCCGAGGAAGCTTTGCACCAATTGCGTGCTCTCCAACTTCTATCCAAGGATACTGATCTTTGACAGGTTTATGACCTCTGTCATCTGGCGGATAGTTTTGCCAAAATGGATAGAGAAAAGAAGCCTCATCATAATCACGTTGGATTTCGGACAGGTTTACCTTGATCGCATCCATGATGTGCTCAACAAAGAAATACTCCAGATTGATCAGAAGATCTGGATTTTGAATAAAATGGTTTCTTGCTGCATTGTAGATCTGGAACTGATCTTCCCGGTATTTACTGATCATTTTTTGCCTTTTTTATCCTCGGTTCGGTAACGAGATTCTCGACACAAATTCCCAAGGCATTTGCAAGTTGCTGCACCACTTCTATCGTAGGATTTCTGACGCCTCGTTCAACGCCACTGATGTAGGTGCGATGCAATCCTGATTCCTCAGACAATCGATCTTGAGACCACCCTTTTCCCTCACGGGCCAGTCGGACATTTAGTCCAAGTAATGATTGGATGCTCATAGTCTGTTGCATCGTCTCTGGGTGGTAGCCTATAAGTCTATAGCCTATAAGTCACAACTCAGCCGTCACCTTGCAACAAGATGATTTTGTGCCACCACGGGCCACCTTCAATCCTCGAGCGATATCACGCTCGAGATTTCCAATACCCGTTTCGCACACCGCAGCATTTCAACATCCGATTCGCTCAAAACAACCTGCTCGAGTGTTCGCAAGGCTCGAGGATCACTGCATGACGCACCGAGGTTTCTGGTGATTCCAGAAGTGATTTCCAAAATTATGTTTACTCGAGCCTCAACCCAATCCGGCAATCTTTTCGCTGTGTACCCAGAGTTGTTCTTGTACCGCCTGATCGAGCGATGCGGCACTCGAGGATGCAATTTTGCTTTTGTCAAAATACTTGCCGGTCACGCCTGCAACGTCTGGGCTCGAGGCGAGGTGGATCATGGTTTGCGCTCCAGCCTCGATGGAAATGGCAAACAGGTTTTTGGCAACGCCGAGAACCATCGCAAAAAATCCAGAATTCCCTTCGCCAAAACTGGTTTTGACAAACCCTGGATGCAAGCAATTCGCGGTCACACCTGTTCCTTCCAAACACCGTGCGAGTGCAAACGTGAACAGTGCGTTCTCGAGTTTGGAATCAGAGTACGCTTTCCAGCCGTTGAATTTTTGTTCGCCTTGCAGGTTCGCAAAGTACAGTTTACCCGAAGTATGCGCCGCACTCGAGACGCTGACCACACGCGAATTCGGCGTGGCTTTCAACACCGGCAAAAGCAAGTTGGTCAGCAGAAAGTACGACATGTGATTCAAAGCGAACGTCATCTCAAGCCCGTCTTTGCTGAGTTTGCGTTCGCTGTAAAACGCGCCCGCATTGTTCAAGAGCACGTCCAGCGTTCCGTGTTCGGCGGCAAAATCCTCGGCCAGTTGGCGCACGTCGGCCATGCTGGAAAGGTCAGCGATGAACAACTCGAGTTTGCTGTTGTTCGTGACGCGTTTGATTTCGTCAAGTACCGCTTGGCCTTTGGCTTGGTTGCGGGCCACCAATGCAACGCTCGCGCCCATGCGGGCCAACTCGAGTGCGGCGATCTTACCAATGCCGTTCGTGGCTCCAGTGATCAAAACGGTTTTGCCGGTCATGTTGGTTGTCATTACCTGCATTAAACGCTCTCCAACGCGCTTTCACCTAACCTCGAGTCACGTTTGGGCTGGATTGCGAGGCTCAACGCAAATGCAAAACCATGTGCGTGTGATCGGCAAAGACGCCATCGATCAGCAGGGCACGAGGTTCAAATCCCCAGGCTTTAAAACCGAGCGAGTCGTACATGGATCGGGCGGCAGTTTGGGTGCTCATCACACCGATCTGCAACTGTATGACGTGATCGAGCAAGCGTGCGCGAGCAATCACCTCGAGCATCATCGCTCTGGCAATCCCTTGACCTCGGGCGTGAGGTTTGACGTACACGGAAAAGACGTTGGCTTTGTGCCTGAATTTTCGGCCCGGTTCGCGGCGCAGAATCGCCGATCCGACCAGTTCACCATCCAACCATGCGCCCATGGCGCAATCGCCGTCCGTTAGCGCCCCAAGTTTATGCACCTGATCGTTGGTGCTGCTGTCGGCGTGATCTTCGAGGTCCGCGCTGTAGGCGAACGGTTCAAGCTCGAGCATTTCAAACCGCAAGGCCCAAAGTTCGGCGGCGTCTTTTGGTTCTATTCCACGAATCACAACATCCATGCCTGAATCGTAACTCGAGCAGCGCAACCCGGCATGACCCAATTGGCTTACGAAACTTTTTCTGGCTCGAGCGGCACAGGATTTTCTGTCGAACCTGGGAATTCGACCTCGCCGGGCTGGGTGTGCCAGGCGTCATGCCAACCACGTTGGACCACCTCGAGCGCGACTTTGGAGAACCGGTTGTTGGACAGGTACATGAAGATCACGAACATCAAAATCCCAGTGATGCACAACCGTTCGAGCAACGTCCAACCGGTGCCGTAATGCACCATCCAGAGTTTGTTGCGCACCTCGTAATAAAACCGTGCGCCACTCGAGGTTAAAGGCATGTAACGGTTGACGGTTTTGTGCACGGCTTTGCTGTCCGGGACCAGCACCGCCAGTTCGTGCCGTGAGACCCGGGCGGTAAATTCGGCATCGTCGTTCCAAATGAAATAATCCTTCAAGGTCAGGCCGTATTTCGTGACGCAATCTCTGGCGACCAGCAACGAAACGAACGAGGCGGCACGAATCGAAACCATGCCGCGATGCCGTGCGAGACGCATCCGACCCAAATAGACGTAACTCGGAATCGGAATGTTCATCGGGTGAACCGTGTGGTCCGTCCAGATCACGCGGCTGGCCAGCAATTTCGGACGGCGTTCCACTGGGAAGACATCGTGTGCATTCAGCAGGCTCTCGAGCGCCCATTTGTGCGCCATCGTGTCATCGTCCAGCAGCCAGAACCAGTCAAAACCGTGACGGTGCGCCCATTCCAGGCCAGCATGAAAGCCGCCCGCACCACCAGAATTCGTCTCGAGGGCCAAAACGCTGACCTCTGGGAAGTGTTCACGCACCATCTCGAGCGTGTCATCGCTGCTTTTGTTGTCCACGACCAAAATCGTGTCCACCCTGCGAGATTGTTCCAGCAAGGCTTTCAGGCATTCCTCAAGCATGACTTTGCGGTTGTACGTGACCACCACCGCACAGACTTTAACCAAATTGGCCTTGACCGGACCGGCCTTAACCTGCGCCGCCGAATCTGCGGCCCGCTCATGGGCGATGCTCGGGGGGCTCGAGTTGGGCATTGCGGGTCAATCTACCGGTTTAAGCGTGAGAATAACAAGCGGACAGGGCAACAAAGAGGGCAAAAGTGGAAAGTTCAAAGTGGAAAGAAATAACCCAAATCAAAAGCTCGAGGTTCGAGATTGACTTTTCACCTTCCACTTGACACTTTTCACTGAATTTAAGCCACCGCTTTGAATTGCTCGAGCACCCCGCGCAGGTAATCGAATCCGGCCTGCCAGAAATTCGGGTCGTTCAAGTCCACGCCCAATCGGAGCATGAGTTCTTGCGGGCTGGCGCTCTCGCCGCTGGACAAAAACTCGAGGTATTTGGGTGCGAATTCTGGGCCTTGCTGCTTGTAACGCTGGTACAAAGCGAAAACCAGGAGGTTTCCAAAGGCATACGAGTAGCAGTAAAAACGGTAACTGAAAACGTGCGGAATGCCGCTCCACATCGCACCGTCGGTTTCGGGCATGGTCACGGCATCACCGTAAATGGCCTTGCAGGTTTGCAACCACAGTTCGTTGTAGCGTTCGCTCGAGACGATTCCGGCACTCCGTTCATCGTGCGCGAGTTGTTCCCAGCGTGTGATCTGCACTTGGCGAAAAA
>JAYURE010000872.1:0-2734 GCA_043756345.1 Deinococcales bacterium
GACATCGCCTTTTTTCTGAGTGGTGTGATGTTCTAAAAGTGATGTTCTCGAGAACCTTGAAGCCACACTGATCGGATGGTTCGGAAAACAAATGACCACCGCATCCGCAACACAACCCGAACGCGACACCATCACCGCCACGCCAAGCGCGTCGGAATTGCTCGCATCAGGACTCGAGGCTTACGGTCATTCGGCGCTCGAGTCTGCCCTGGCATTGCTGAGTCAAGCTGAACATCAAGCACAAAGCGAATCGGCTTGGTTGGTGCAAGCGCAAGCCTTGATCGCCTTGGGCAAAACGCACCGTGACCTGGGTGAACCAACTCGGGCACTCGAATGTCTGGATCGGGCGCTCGAGTTGGCACGCTCGCATCACGATCCGGTGGTCGAGGGTGATGCGCTCAATCAACGTGCCGGGGTCAATCATCTCAGCGGCGAGTACGCGCAGGCACTCAAGGATTTGGGGCTGGCCTTGCAGATTGCTCGAGCCTTCAACGACGAACGCCGGATTGCAAACTGCCTGATCAACATCGGTATTTTAAGCACCAAACTCGCCGATTTTCCTCGAGCCCTGAGCGCCTTAAGCGAGGCGTACAGCCTGGTGCGAGAACGGATTCAAGATCCGAACATCGAAGCGCAATGTCTGATCAACCTTGGCAATTTGTACGAAGGTACGGGTGATCACCAGAAGATGCTCGAGACGTATCAACTTGCGCTCGAAACCGTTTCTGGTTTGGACAACCGTCTGCTCGAGGCGATCACCACGGTCAATCTTGGGTACGCGCACAAACGGCTCGGGCAGCTTGAAGCGGCAACACAAAAGTTTGAGATCGCGCTTGATTTGGCCCGCAAGATCGGTCATGCAAAAGTTGAGATTGCCGCGCTCGATGGGCTCGGTCAGGTGCAAGCAAGCCTCGGACAAACAGAAGCGGCACTCGAGTTTCACCTCGCGGCACTCGAACGGTCACGAGACACGGGCGATGTTGAAAGCGAAATGGATGCACTCTTAAATTTGGGTCGCATTCACCTCAACGATGACCCGCAACAAGCACTCAAGCCATTGACCAACGCACTCGAGCGGGCCGAACAAAGCGGACGACAAAAAACGATTTTTGAAGCCCACGAATTGCTGGCCGAAACCCATGATCGACTTGGGAACAGCAAACGGGCGCTCGAGCATTTCCATGAATTTCACCGGATCGAAAAACTGGTGTTCAACGAAGAACGCGAACAAAAAACCCGGCAACTCGGCATTCAATTTGACCTTGAACGCGCCCAACACGAAGCCGAAGTGTACCGGTTGCGCACCGATCTTGAACGCGAAGCAAAAGAGCAAGCAGAACAAACCGTGCGGCAACGCACGCATGAACTCGAGCTTGGACATCAGACCATTGAACACCAACGCGCCGAGTTGCAAGAAAAAGTCGAACGCCTGCATCAACTGCTCGAGCAGAACGAAACCTTACGCCATCGGCTCGTGCTGGCCGCGACACGCAGCACGGCCTTGAACGAACGTTTCCTGCGTCGCCTGAGCGCCGAATTGCACGACGGTCCGGCCCAAGATTTGGGCTTTGCATTGCTCAAACTTGACAGCGGCGAACTGAACGCAGCCGCCAAAACGCTGCCCGCCGAAGCGAGCGAACAATACCGCAAAGAACTCGAGGCGATTCAAAACTCAATCAGTCGCGCCCTCGCCGAAATGCGAGCCATTGCCAGTGGTATGTGCCTACCCGAACTCGAGCACCTTTCGCTGGTCGCCACGCTTGGGCGCGTGATTCAAACGCACAAACGCCGCACGCAAAGTGATGTCGCTTTCGTGATCGAAAAATCACCCGTCGAGGTCTCATTGCCAATCAAAATCACCGCCTATCGCATCGTCCAAGAATCACTAACCAATGCTTTCAAACACGGTGGCGGCAAAAACCAAACGGTACGCTTGCTCGCCACGCCCGAAGAAGTCCTGCTCGAGATCAGCGATCACGGTCCCGGTTTCCAATTCGGAAGTGTCTTCGAGCACAATGAACGTCTTGGGCTGGTTGGGATGCGTGAACGTGCAGAAAGCCTGGGTGGAACATTGCGCATCCTCAGCACACCGGGAAAAGGCACACAGGTCAGCGTGACCCTCCCCCTGCGAGGTTCAAGTCCAGAGCAGGCTTCAGATGCCTGACCTCGAGCCGGAATCCGAAAGCCCAGATCACAACACGATCCGATTGGTAATCGTCGATGACCACCCGTTGTTCCGAGAGGCCACGGTCGCCGCACTGCGGGCCGATCCACAGATAACAGTGCTCGGTCAAGGCTCGAGCGCCACGGATGCCCTCGAGATGGCCGTTCGCTTGCAGCCCGACTTGCTGCTGCTCGATGTCGCCATGCCCGGAGGTGGCCTGAACGCCGCCCGCAACATCGCCGAAACGCGACCCGAAATCAAACTGGTGATGCTGACCTTCTCCGAAGAGGAAGACGACGTGCGCAAAGCCCTCGGCGCGGGCATCCGAGGTTACGTGCTCAAAGGCATCAGCGGCAGCGACCTGCGCCGCATCGTGCGGGCCGTCGCCAACGGTGAGACGTACCTCGCGCCAACCCTGGCCCAATAACACAAATTTCTCGAGCAACGTCACGGCTCGAGTTTTGTGATTGATCGGTCAAAATTGACGGTTCATCTCGAGATCCGAGGTGGATTTTGTTCCGTCCTGGCGCGTTCAAAATCAGGCTCGAGATGCAATACCGAATTCAACTT
>JAYURE010000873.1:0-7594 GCA_043756345.1 Deinococcales bacterium
CCTCGAGAACCAAATTGGAACGTTGCCTTTAAAGTACCGTTCCCCCCATCCCACCGCCCATTCCGTGTATCGGTCCTCGAGAATCGCGTTTCGTGCTGCGTTGGTAATCCGGTGCAGGCAGCGAATGTTGTGCAGTGAGAGCAATCGTGGTGCGAGCATTTCGCCTGCTTTGATCAGGTGTGAGATGTACGCTCGAGTGTGTTTTTGGCAGGCGTAGCAGTCGCAGTCGGATTCGAGTGGGCGCATGTCTTGGCGCATGCTCGAGTTGTTGAGGTTGATGCGTCCGTCCATGGTTAATGCGTAGCCGAATCGGGCGGTGCGGGTGGGGTAAACGCAGTCGAACATGTCCACGCCGAGGGCGATGCTGGCGACCAGGTCTTCGGGAAAGCCGACGCCCATCAAGTATCGAGGTTTGTTGGTGGGCAGGTGCAGGCTCGAGAAGGCGACGCTTGGGTACATTTCTTCTTTGCTTTCACCGACCGCAAGACCGCCTATCGCAAATCCTGGTGTTGAGAACGGAATGGTCGCCTCGAGGCTGAGGGCGCGAAGTTTCAAATCCACGCCGCCTTGGACAATGGCAAACAGTGCTTGGTCGTCTCGAGTCTTCGCGTTCAAGCTTCGTTCGAGCCAGCGCACGGTGCGCTCGAGAGAATTCTTGCCGTACTCGAAGGTCGCTGGGTGCGGCGGGCATTCGTCGAACGCCATGATAATGTCTGCGCCAAGTGCTTCTTGCGTGGCGATGCTGGATTCGGGTGTCATCTCGAGCGGATCGCCATTGATGTGGTTCTTAAACGTCACGCCATGTTCGGTGATCACCCGAGAATCGGCGAGGCTCATGACTTGAAAGCCGCCGGAATCGGTCAGGAACGGTCCCGGATAGCCGGTGAATCCTGGCAGGCCACCGTGTCGCGCCACCATTTCCGGTCCGGGCCGCAACAACAAATGGTACGTGTTGCCCAGAATGATCTGCGATCCCGCCTCGAGCACTTCCTGCGCCGACAATCCTTTGACTGTGCCTTGCGTGCCAACCGGCATGAACATCGGTGTTGTCACCGTGCCATGCGGTGTGGAAAACGTGGCGACTCGAGCGCGACCGCTGGAGGATTGGATCGTGAAATCAAACACGGGGCTCCCAGGGAAACCCGAGTGGAAAGTGAAAGGTGGAAAGTGGAAAACCCCAGACTCGAGCCTCGAGCCTTTGATTTGGGCTCTTTCTTTTCACTTTCTTGCTCACAAGACAGCACCTTACGGGCTGTTCGCGCTTAAACTTTTCACTTTGAACTGGTCCGTTCATTCCATGTTCTCGAGGTTCGCGTTCGAGTAAACGTTTTGTACATCGTCCAAATCCTCTAGCATTTCGAGAAGCTTGACGACTTTGCCCGCGTCGGCAGCTTCGAGTTCGATGGTATTCGCGGCGATGCTGGTGAATTCTGCGACCAATGGCTCGAGGTTTTTGGCGCGGAATCCCTCAGCGACGGGGATCATGTCGGCAAAGGTGGTGTAGACATCCAGGCGTGGTTCGCCCTCGTCGTCGTAGGCTTCGAGATCATCCGCGCCGAGTTCAATGGCGAGTTCTTGCGTGGCATCGTCATTTTTCTCGAGCGTGATGATGCCTTTGCGTTCAAACATCCAGGCGACACCGCCGCTCATGCTGCCGCCGAGTTTGGTAAAAACGTGCCGGACTTCGGGCGCGGTGCGGTTGCGATTGTCGGTCAGCGCGTAGACGAGGATGGCGACACCGTTCGGCCCGTAACCTTCATAGACGACCTCTTCGGGTCCGGGGCCAGAACCCGCTCCAACCGCCCGTTCGATGGCCCTCGAGACGTGATCGTTCGGAACTTTATCGGTTCTGGCGGCAGCGAGTGCGTTTTTCAATGACAGGTTCGCGCTTGGATCGCCTGAACCACCAGATCGAACGGCGGCGGTGATGGCGGCGAGGTGTTTGGAGACGCTCGCGCCGCGCCTGTTGTCATTGACAGCTTTTTTGCGTTTGATTTGTTTCCACTTGCTATGACCGGCCATGTTCAATCCCTCCAGAAAAAATGTGAGAACTCGAGTTGATGCTTACGGACTCGAGACTCTTTGGTGGAGGGAACGCCTGTTCGTAAACCATGTTGAATGCGAATTGTATCAGGCCCGAGGCTGGGATTGAACGCGCTGAATGTCATTTGAGCAACCCGTTGTCCTCGACTTAAGGATAATGCGAGGGTCAGTTTTGTGATTCGGGCTTCATCATTCCCCTATGTTGCGTTGCACAACACGTACAAACCCTCATCCCTTCCTGCTAAAATGCTGTCATATTGGGTCGTTAAATTTGGGTCGTCAAATTTGGATCGGTAGACTTGGATCGGTGGACTGGGAGAGACGGCATGGCGGCAGACGGTAAGTTGGACGGCAAATACGAAATTCTGCGCGAACTCGAGATCACCGATGCGCGAAAAGTGCTCGAGGTGCGTCACCCGGATGGTCGGGTGGTGCGGCTCGATTGGTTCAACATCACCGATCCGAAATCCCGTGCGAGCTTTCACCGTTATCGCAGCGTGGTTCGCAATTCTGGCTCGAGCTTGCTCCTGGATGCCGTGGCACGTCCCGGCGCGTATTACAGCGTTTGGTCACCGTCGAATGCGCAGGAGGCTGGCGCGTGGTTGGCGACGCATCCTCGAGATGAGGCTTTCCGTTTGGCCCTCACGGAATTGTCTGTCTTGCTGGCCGAGTACGGTTTTGCACTTTCTGATGCCCGCGTCTTGGCCGTGCCCGATTCGCGTGAGGGTTCGCGTGACATGCGTCCGGTGATTGCGGACCTGTCATTTGCCGAACGCAGCAACGATGAGATCACCGCTTTGAACTGTGCAGTCCTGCCTGCTGCATCTGCTGTTCCCTCGAGCACGCCGGGTCGGAACCGTTGGTCGCTCGGGCGCGGGGCTGCGAAACCCATTGCAAAACCGGTTGCGAATCCTGTGCCGAAGCCTGGTCCAATCATCAATCCGAGGTCCACGGTCGAAATGCGTCCCGTCCCGTTCCCCGGTGGTGGGCCAATGCCCGCGCTTGCCGGAATGGGTGGCGCAACTGTTGCTGCCATGCCCAAACCCGTACCGCGCCGCCTGACGATCTGGGGCGTGCTGCCCGGATTGCTGCTGCTGGCCGCCGCTGTGTATTTGGGAATCGGTGCGACGCAACGTTTCCTCGAGCCTCCCGTCGTGACCGTGCCAGATTTGGTCGGCAAACCGGTCGAACAGGTCGGTAAACTCTTGGCCGATGCGCGTTTATTCCCACGAATCGAGTACTACAGCGATCAAACCAAGGTGCGTGGCATTGTGTTGCGCCAGAATCCTGCCGGTGGCGTCTCCCTGACCGAAGGCCGTGTGGTTGAAATCACCGTCAACAAGCCGCGCCCGTTGATTGTGCCGAACATCGCAGGGCGCAGCGAACAGGATGCGCGGTTCAGTCTCAAAGAGATTGGCTTGAACGTCTCGAGGGTCGTGAAAATCCCAATTTCGGACACGGCCAGCCGTGGTTTGGTGCTCGGGCAGAACCCGCCACCTGATTCCGAGGCGGTCAAAGGTCAAGGCGTGACATTGCTCGTTGGTGGCAACCGACCCGAGGCGGGCAAGACGTTCCTGCCCGATTTGCGTGGTCTTTCGTTCGAGGATGCCAAGTTCGTGCTCTCCAAATCTGGCTTGACCTTGGTTGAAGTGCGGCAAAAAGATGCGAAACTGCCACCGAACACGGTTCTCGAGCAGACACCCGCGCCGTACACCAGTGTCGCTTTGGATGGCGAGGCCACATTGGTCGTCTCGAGCGTGCCAGATGCGCTCACGCCGGTTCGACCTGCGCCGCCAGTCAAGCGTCGGCCCGTGATTGTGACGCCACCGGTGCAGCAGCAACCAACGGTCCCGATTCCGGTCCCCACGACGCCAGATGTGCCGACAAGCTCGAGCCCGCAACAACAGGTTCAGAATGTGCCCGATCCGGTGACGGAACAGCCAGTCATTCCCGTGCCGCAAGAAACGACGCCGACGCCGGAGCAACCTGTGACGGTCACGCCTGATCAACCGGTAACGGTGCCA
The DNA here is from genome assembly GCA_043756345.1 of Deinococcales bacterium. GTDB lineage: Bacteria > Deinococcota > Deinococci > Deinococcales > JAAFIG01 > JANOWZ01. The sequence goes on from JAYURE010000873.1 coordinate 4,068, forward strand.
ACACCAAGCGATCAACCCGTGCAATCTACTGCCGAGTCGCGCACGGTCGATTACAGCTTTGCCGTGCCTTCCGAGAACAGCACCTATAAGGTCTTCATCAAGGTGATTGACGATGATGGCGAACGTTTTGCGCTCAATGAAACTGATGTCCCTGCGAGTTTCGTGTTGCAAAGCTCGAGCTTGATTGTTCGTGGCGCGGCAACCATTATTTTCTTTGTGGATGGGGTCGAAACCCAGCGCGTTCAACGCTAAAACAGCTTTTCAAGGTGTAACTTCAGGTGCAACAACGACGCTCGAATTTGGGCATCGTTATTGCATCGTTTCCACCTCGAGCGTATCCTATTGAGAATGCTTACTCAGCAAGCGCCAAGTCCAATTCATCTTGCCAGGGCCGAAGCGCTGCTCGAGGTGCGTGACCTGACGGTTCGTTACGGCGAAACCAGCGCCCTCGAGAATGCCAACCTCAGCCTGCATTCTGGGGAGTTTGTTGCCGTGATTGGACCAAACGGTGCGGGCAAAAGCACGCTCTTGAAGGCCGCGCTCGGCTTGGTGGCTGTGACCTCAGGTGAGATTCGATTCTCGAGGTCGCTCGGACCAAAACCAATCCAGGCCATCAGTTACGTGCCGCAACAACAAAGCCTCGATTGGAGCTTCCCCGTGACCGTGCGTGATGTGGTCATGATGGGCCGCACCGGACGCATCGGTTGGCTCAAATACCCCGGATCGGCAGACCGGCAAATCGTGCAGGAATCGCTCGAGAAGGCCGATATCGTCAACCTCGCCTCGCGGCCCGTGGCGGCTTTGTCTGGTGGGCAAAAACAACGGGTTTTGCTGGCCCGAATGCTCGCTCGAGAATCACAGATTTTACTTTTGGACGAACCACTGACCGGGGTTGATGCCGTCACGCAAACCGCCATTTTTGAACTTTTAGAACGCGAACGTCAGGCTGGAAAAGCCCTGGTCATGGTCACGCACGACCTCGAAAACGCCGCGAAATGGTGCTCGAGTTTGATACTGATCAATCGGCGCGTGATTGCCTCTGGTCCGCCCGAACTCGTCTACACGCCGCAGAACATTGAGGCGACCTTCTCGAGCAGTCACCTGAATCATGTCCATGCGTAAGGGCATAGTGGAAAGTGCAAAGTGGCAAGTGAAAAGAAACACCTCGAGTCCTTGCTTTGAACTTTTCACCTTCTACTTTTCTTTTGGGCTCATCCAATGCTGAATTTCCTGCTCGAGCCATTGCAATACGAGTTCATTGTGCGGGCGTTTCTGGGCGTGTCACTTGTGGCGTCGTTGTGTGCGGTGATCGGTGTGTACGTGGTTTTGAGAGGACTCTCCTACATCGGTGATGCGATGGCGCACGCGGTTTTTCCGGGGATCGTTGCGGCGTTCTTGCTGAAGATCAATTACTTCGTCGGCGGTATGCTCGCCGCAATCCTGACCAGTTTGGGCATTGGCTACGTCTCAAGCCGCAGCGGATTGCGCCAAGATTCGGCCATAGGCATTGTTTTTGTCGGCATGTTCGCTCTCGGCGTGGTCATGCTCTCAAGGGCGCGAACCTATGCGGTGGATCTCGGGCATTTGCTGATCGGAAATCCCTTAAGCATCTCGAGCACGGATTTGATCACAACGCTGGTGATTGGTGGTGTGGTTGGTTTGGTGCTCGCCGCGTTTCACAAAGAACTCTTGCTGATCGCTTTCGATCCGACCGAGGCTCGAGTGATCGGCCTGCCGGTCGAACGACTCAACAACCTGTTGCTGATTTTGATTGCCTTGACGGTGGTGCTCGCCATTCAGATGGTCGGTACGATCCTGGTGGTCAGCCTGCTTGTGACCTCGAGCGCCACCGCCCGTTTGTTGAGCACCAATCTGCGTTCGATGATGCTCACCGCCACGGGATTGGGCGTGTTGTGTGGCGTGGTTGGCCTGTACGCCTCGTATTACTTGGACATTCCGCCCGGAGCGACCGTGGTGCTGGCCAACACCCTCGCGTTCGTGTTGGTGCTGGCGTTGCGTCGCCGCAGTGATCCGGCTCGGGTCTGAAGGGCGAGTTGAAAGTGAAAAGTGCCAAGTGAAAAGGAACGACTCACAGCAAAAGCTTGAGCCTTGAGGTTTTTCTTTCCACTTTCCACTGTTTTTCCCTCCGATTCCAGGTAAACTCTCTCAGGACTATTCATTACGCCCAAAACGTAATATACTCGAGGAGTGACGGCGACTGTGACCCAACCCAATCCGAACTTTGAGGGCGCGAACCGACCACGCCGACTTGAGGATTACGTCGGTCAGGACCGACTCAAAGCCAAACTCAGCGTGTACCTCGAGGCCGCCAAAGCACGCGGGCAGGCGCTCGATCACACCCTGATTTTTGGGCCTCCCGGCCTGGGTAAAACCACGCTGGCGCACATCATCGCTGCCGAAATGGGCGTTGGGATCAAAGTCACGAGCGGTCCAGCCATTGAAAAACCTGGCGATCTGGCCGCGATCCTGACCAACTCGCTCGAGGAAGGCGACGTGCTGTTCATTGACGAGATTCACCGGCTCGGGCGCGTTGCCGAAGAACACCTGTACCCGGCGATGGAGGATTTCAAACTCGACATCGTGATTGGTCAAGGCCCGGCGGCCCGCAGCATTCAATTGCCGATCCCGCGCTTCACGCTGATCGGTGCGACCACCCGACCCGGCCTGATCACGCAACCGATGCGCTCGAGGTTCGGGATTACAGAACACCTCGAATACTACAAACCCGAAGAACTTGCCATCGGCTTGTCCCGTGAAGCCATCGCCAAAGGCTTCAGCATCCAAGACGACGCCGCGCTTGAGATGGGTGCCCGGTCACGTGGCACGATGCGGATTGCCAAACACCTGCTGTCTCGGGTTCGGGATTTTGCACAGGTTTCTGGCGAGGAAACCATCAGCCTCGAGCGAGCCCATGATGCCCTCGACAAGATGGGATTGGACACGCTGGGCCTGAACGAACGCGATGTCAAACTTCTCGAGGTGCTGATCCTCAAATTCGCGGGCGGTCCGGTTGGATTGGACACGCTCGCCACCGCCATCAGCGAGGATGCCCTGACCATCGAGGATGTGTATGAACCGTACCTGATTCAACTCGGCTTCCTCAAACGCACCCCTCGAGGTCGAATGTTGACGCCGCTCGCTTACGAGCACTTGGGCTACCCGACACCGCAAGACCCGATGTTTGAGTAAGAGCAAGTTGAAAGTGACAAGTGGAAAGTTCAAAGTGGTAGGTCAAAAGCTCAAGATTGAAGGTTTTGACTTTTCTTTCCTCTTGATCCCAAGACGCACCTTCTTGATCCTGACCATGCACCGAGCGGGCAGGATCGCTTCTTGCCGCCAAACCAGCACCTCACGGGCTTGCGGCGCTAATGGGCGGGATCGCCACCTTCAACTTTGCACTTTCCACTGCCTTAGTATCCAGGATGAAATAACTTCCCTGTTCGATTTTGAGAAACCGGGCCGTGATGCGCGTCGTTGCTTTGGAAATCGGGAAGTTATTTCATCCC
>JAYURE010000874.1:0-7591 GCA_043756345.1 Deinococcales bacterium
GGTTCCGCGTTCAAGCCTTGGGATGATCTGGTCGATTACGTGCCGGAACTCTCCGATGTGGACATTCACGTCTGGTTTGAAGATGACGATGGCTTCGAGAAGACTTTCCCGACACTCGAGGCCGCCCTCGAGTTTAGCGCCAAGGCCGAGGCCCGGTTTTTTGCGATTTGCCCAAAACCGTTGCATGTGCCTCGAGTCCAGTTGATCGCCCTAAACCGGTTGCTCACGTATGAATCCTTCGTCTCGAATCCCGCCGGAAATCCGTATTCGCATTTCGGTTTGGAATACCCGAGCGGACAGAACCTGGACCCGGACGTGATTCGCGCCACCGACTTGCAAAACCTGATCGAGCAGGCCGAACAACTCTCGAGTGTCATCAGATTCGAACGCATGGTGGACAAGCACAGCAAAGATTTCCGAGCGATCCTGTGTGATCTTGGCGAGCGCATCGGCCCACTCGCATCACGTGCCCTGTCGCTGCTCGGTTCAAGTTTCGAGGATGCTTGGGGTGGCCACAACCGCTCGAGCCTATTGCTCAAACTCGAAGCTCAGGGCCAGCACGATCTCGTCTCGAGCATTCGTGGATTTTACGAATCTGCTTGGACGTACTTTCTGTCACAAGACCGGGATGGTGACACTGCCCGAAACGCGATTCAGCACGCTGCAAAAGCCCTCGCGTGGGCTGCACCTAAACCGCAAAGCTAAAGCAGTACCAACACTTCCAAGACACCTCTCAAACCCTCCCAAATCGTTGACATGACCGACATGGATTCAGGCTCGAGTTCAGGTTGCACTTTTCGATTCGCGTTCAAGATCATTACCTCCGACCCGTGAGTACGTGCCGGGGGCATTCGGGGTTCCAGCGGGCATCAAAGCAGAAGGACGGCCCGGAAGCCGTCCCTCGAGATGAACTGAATTTTTAAGCTTCGGTCGGTGCGGCTTCGCTTGCCACAACTTCAGGCGCAGCAACTTCCGCCGCTGGCTCGAGATTCGCGGACGCCTCAACGACTGGGCTGGCGTCATCGTGATCGTCGCCGTCATCGGTCGGGTCAACATCCGGTGGCAGGTTCGCCTTCAACGGCATGGTTGCCGATTTCGCGGTCGGCGCGACAATCATGTTCATGTCCATACCGAACATGATCGGTGGCACTTCGACCAGCGCGTACTCGCCCAGAACGAATGCAACCTTCTTCAACAACGCCTCGCCCAATTCGGGGTGTGTGCGTTCACGACCACGGAACATGATCGTGACCTTCACTTTATGCCCGTCTTTCAGGAAGCGGCGCACATGATTGACTTTGGTGTCGAAATCGCCGCCGCCAATCTTGACGCGCAACTTGATGCTTTTTTGTTCGTGCGCTCGGGCCTTCTTGCGGGCCTCTTTTTCTTGTTGTTGCGCCTCGAAACGGAAACGACCGTAATCCAGAAGTTTACAGACCGGCGGCACGGTGTTCGGTGAAACCATCACCAAATCCATGTTGCGTTCGGTCGCCATGCGCATGGCTTCTTTGGTGTCCACGATGCCGACTTGAGCACCCTCGTCATCGATCAAGCGAACTTGACGCACCCGGATTTGCTCGTTGATTTTGTGATCCTTCGCTACAGCAACCACCTCCAAGTGGTTATCAATTCCTGCCCAAAAACCAGATTGTGGTGAAGGGAGCGATTGATCTCGAGCCGTTCAATGTTCGCGGCGTTGCGTGAACACGAGATTCGAGTACGGGCAGTATACGGCCTTTGCGTGGGAAAAGCTTGCGTTAAATCACTTAGTCGGCAGTCACGGGTCAGAGGTCACAGGTCACGGGTTGAGGTTCGGCTCATTTTGTGGGCAACCAGGTTTGGAAGTGCTCGAGCAAATCTGCCGGGTGGCACGGTTGCGTCACGTCCCAACCCAAACTGTTGGCGAGGTCACGAATGAGTTCTCGAGGGTTTGCGCCCGACTCCCGCAGGGTTTTCAATGACGGTGCGCCATCGCGTTTGGCGAGGCGTTCGCCGTTGTAATCCGTCATCAAGGGAACGTGACAATACACGGGCAAGCTCGAGCCGAGTTGTTCATACAAAAACACTTGGCGCGGCGTGCTCGAGATCAAATCCTCGCCGCGCAAGACGTGGGTGATTTTCATGGCGATGTCGTCACTCACGACCGCCAGATGGTACGAGAACGCGCCATCGCCACGCCGAACCACGAAATCACCGACGCTGGCCTGAACATCCTGGCAAACTCGAGAATGAAGCTGATCGTTGAAGCAATACTCGCCAAGTGGAACCCGAACCCGAATTGCAGTTGGTCGATCTGGGTACGAGGTTCGACTCGAGCACCTGCCCGGATAACGAACCTCGAGCCCATGTGGGGCACTTGGCGCATTCTGAATCGCCTCAAGAATGTCTTTTCTGGTGCAAGAACACGGGTACGTCTCGAGCCTCGCCAGTACTTTCTCGTAGCTCTCGAGCCGATCCGATTGCCGGTACGGTCCGAACGCTCCGCCAACATCCGGCCCCTCATCCCAATCCAAACCCAACCACTCGAGATCTCGCAAGATCGTTTCTTCCGCGCCCGCCCGAACCCGAGTGAAATCAATGTCCTCGATCCGCAACACAAACTGACCATTCAAACCTCGGGTTTGCAACCAAGCCAGCAACGCCGTCCGAGCATTTCCCATGTGCATCTCACCGGTTGGACTCGGCGCGAACCGACCCCGCACAGGATTCTCGAGTGCAGGATTCTCGAGCGCAGAATTCTCAGACCCAGGATTCACACCTCGAGTTTCGCACGAAAAGAACATTTTCTCGAGGTGGATGTTAGGGTTCCAACGGTTCTACTGGCGCAAGGGCGTTGCATGCAACGCCCCTACAGAAAAATCAAAAGGCCCGAACACGAATGCTCGAGCCTTTCACTTTCCACTTTCCACTCGTTCTTACAGGTTTGCGTTCCAGATTTTCACGATGTCATCCAAGGCTTGCTTCGCGGTTTTCTGCCCATAAATCGCGGCCTCAATGTTGTCCTTGAACGCCTTGTTCAACTCGCTGGCGTTCGGGACGGGCACGTTCAAGTCGCGGCCTTTGCCCATGGTTTTCGCGGCAGCCAAACGAGCCTGTTCGTTGACGTTGCCTTTGCCACCAGTTTTGAAGAAGTTGTCCTTCGCGGCCTTGACCGTGGTTGGGAAGGTCGTGCCGGTGCGTCTGGCAAACGCGAGTTGATTCTCGTCGTTCGTCAACCAAGCCGCAAGTTGCGCCGAGGTTTTCGCATCTGGCACGCCTTTAGGCACGGCATACGCGAACGTGCTGGCCTGAACCACGCCACCCAAACCGACCGGGTGCGCCGCAACTTTTGTGACTTTCCAAACCGCGTTGTTGTCCTTCTCGAGGCGCGGCATGAAGGTTGGTCCAATGATGATGATGCCCAATTTGCCTGCGCTGAACAACTCATACGCGGCGGTGAAGCCTTTGCGCATCGAATCCTCGGGAAAGTAATCTTTTTTGCGTAAATTCACGTACTGCTGCAACAACGCCACGTGTTCGCTCGAGTTGAAGACGGCCTTGTTGCGTTTCTCGTTGAAGATTGGCAGGCCAGCCTCTTGGAAGGTCTTCAAGAAGTTCACGCCATCAATCAAAGGTGAGATGCCGTAGACGCCCGCTTTGTCCTTGATGGTTTTGCCCATCTCGAGCAATCCTGGAATGCTTTTCGGCAAGGCGTTCTCGTCGATGCCTGCTTTTTTGAGGATTTCGGTGTTGTACGCCACGATGCGGGTGGTGGCGTAATCGGGCAACGCATACAGTTTGCCCTCAAAGGTGAACGCATCTTTCGCGGTTTTCTGGTACGCGCCCAAGGTTTTCGCATCTAGCAAATCGTTCAAAGGCTGTAACGCGCCCTGTTGTGAAAGCTCGAGGACTTGCGTGCTGTTGAGTTGCACCGCATCGACTGGATTTCCAGCGGCGACTCCGGCCAGGACTTTTTGTTGAATCGCGGCTTGTGGCAAATCCGTCCATTTGAGGGCGTTGCCGGTGGTCTTGCCGTACTTCTCGACCAGTGGGTTGTAGAAATCCGCGAAGGTCGCCAAGTTCGTGGTGATGAACTCGAGTTGCTTTTGCTGAGCGCTCGCGGTTAACAGGATAGGCAGTGCGGCAGCCAGTGTGAATGCGGCAGCGGTGATGACGATTTTCTTTTGCATGAATCCCTCCTCAGGGTGGTGTTTCGGCTTGAGTTGTAAGCCGGATTAGTTTAACTGGTCCACGCTCGAGGCACAAACCGAGGTGAAAGATGAAGACCCGTGATTTCCAATTGGGGCTTCAATCCGGCCAGCGCAATACGGTTTGTTCAGTCACGAAGACACGATGGCCAACCATGCCAGCGCTGGTGTCCACCATGACATGAGGTTCAACCATTTTCCCACCATCGCCGGTGTAGCGAAACGTGCCCTCTCGCCATCGCGCACCGACCTTGACCAAGACCCGAGACCAGGATCGGAGTTCGCGGCCAGCCAGTTCAAACTGCGGACGACCCTCGAGGTTCAAACGTTTGACACGCCCATGATTTTTGGCGCGAGTGACTGGAGTTTCAAGGCCAGATTCTCGAGCCTTCAGGTCATCGAGCAAACGCTCGCCAGGTGATCGTCTCGCCAGCCGGTGCGCCTCGAGAAACGCTGGAACGTCTTTCAAGGTTCGAGGTTTCGGCCCGCCATCTTTGGTGAAATGAAACCCGGCCGCGATCAGCAATTCGGCCTTCTTCCATTGATTCACGTTTTCTTGTTTTGGAGCACGAAACGCGGTGCCCATGTACGACATTGGCTTCGTGCATTCCGGGCAGAGGCTCCCATCCGATTCGTTACCCAAAGATTTCTTGAAAACCTTGCGACACGAAAAACAGGCGTACTGATACAAGACCGGCATGGCTCGAGTGTACGCAAGAACTTGCAAACGCAACAACGCAAAACGGCTTAGACTTCTCGCATGCCAATGCATGTCAAAGGAACCATCGGAGAAGTCGCGCCCTACGTCCTGCTGCCAGGAGATCCGAAACGCGCCAAGTACATCGCGGATACGTTCCTCGAGAATCCAAAACAGTACACCGATCATCGCGGAATGCTCGGCTTCACGGGTGCATACAAAGGCGTGCGGGTCAGCGTGCAAACCACCGGCATGGGCTGCCCGAGCGCCGCAATCGTCTGCGAAGAATTGTTCATGCTCGAGGCGAAAGTCTTGATTCGCGTAGGCACCTGTGGCGGCACCAGTCCGAACCTCGATCCGGCAGATTTGGTGATCGCGCAAGCCTCACTCGCTCGAGATGGTACGACCAGGCAGTACATGGGCGAAGGCAACCACACGCCCATCGCAAGCTGGCGCGTTGCCAGGGCCGCGCAAGATGCCGCTCGAGCTTTGAAAGTGCCGCACGCGGTTGGCCTGATCTCGAGTGACGATTCGTTTTATTCGGTCACGTCCGAAGAGGCCCGAGGCTTGTTCACCTCTCGAGGAGTGCTTGGGATTGAGATGGAGGCCAGCGCGGTCTTCACGGTATCCACCTTGCGCGGCATGGAGGCGGGCTGCCTGACCACCGTCTCGAATTACATCGGTGACGAAACCATGGTCCCGGATGAAGTCCTGAAAATGGGCGTGGACAACATGGTGCGAACCGCACTTGAGGCGGTGCTGATTCTCGAGGCGGAACGACCGCTTGGGTGATTGTTCGGGTGATGGTGGGCGAGGCGAGCGTCTTGACCCTGAAATCAGCACCTTCTTGATCCTAACCATGCACCTTCGGGCAGGATCGCTACGGGCTTGGGTCGCCTCGCCCCTACGGAAAAATCTGGTCAGGTTCTCGTCCAACGACCACCGGGAAGTTCCGTCACCAGGCTTTGAAAACTGAGCATCATCAAGGTTCCAGTCGCTTCGCTGGCGTTCAAACCGCTGGCAGCAACAATGCCATCCAGCAGCATTCCATCCGTGCCAACATGCTCGAGCGCGGCAAACACTTTGGCCTCGTTACCTTCAAGTTTTGGGATTTCTCGAGCGTCGGGATTGCGAATTCCCCAACGCAATTCCTCGAGCACATCGTTCGCGCTTTCGGTCAGGACCGCACCATCTCGCAACAAACGGTTCGGACCTCGGGCATTCGGATCGCCAGGACGACCAGGTACGGCAAAAACGGTTCGGCCAGCCTCGAGTGCGGCGACAGCAGTGATCAATGATCCAGATTTGACATCGCCTTCCACGACGATCACGCCGCTGGAGAGGCCCGCGATGATTCGGTTTCGTGCCGGAAAATTGTGCGCCGCTGGTGGCGTGCCGACTGGATACCCAGAGATCACCGTCAAGCCCTCAGAGAGCTTCGCGTTCTCGGGCGGATAAATCCTGTCCGCTCCACAACCGAGCACACCGATGCTCGAGCCTTTCGCGTCAATGGCAGCTTTGTGTGCCGCCGTGTCGATGCCTCGGGCCAAACCGGAAATAATGCTGATGCTGGACTGCACCAAATCCCTGGCGATTTCTGCGGTGAACGCTCGAGCAAAATTTGAACACGTGCGCGTGCCGACAATCCCAATGCTGCGCGGCGTGGGACCACGCAATTCCTCGAGCCTGGAAACATCACCACGCACCCACAAGACTGGTGGTGGATCGTAAATCGCTCGCAGTGCTTCTGGGTACGCAGAACTGGACAAACCAACAATCTCGAGGCCGATTTTTCCCGCACGTTCGAGTTCTTGATCCGCACGTTCAAGGGTTTTCGCACCACCGATTTCAGCCATGCTGCTCGAATCCAAACCTTGAACCTCACGCAGTTTCGTCAGGTTCGCAGACACGGCATCTTCGGCGTTCCCGAAATGATCCAACAACAATTTGATTTTGACCGGACCCAACCCCGGCGTGAAAAACAGTGCGAGCGAGGCTCGGGATTCGGTGTTCATCACAAGAGCTTAGCGGGGGAGAGCAGGAATGCCAGTTCAACGGTCACGTCCGAGGATGCTCACGGGCATATCGAAGTTGGTGCGCGAAGTATTTTCCGTACTCGCCACGACCGTCAAATAATTCTGGTTCAAGTCCGTTCGGCTCGAGAAGTGCGTAGAGAGTTCGATACTCGAGGCTGCATGCGATCCAAAGATTTTCATCTCCGAGCGCCCAGGGTGAAAGGTCTGCCATCAATCCGACCGTGTAAAGCATTTCTGGATCGTGGCGAATCTCGAGTGCGAACGAATCGTGAACTTGGTTGAAGATTTTTGTGAGTTGATCATCTTCAATCAGAGTCAGATCGTAACCAGTTAAAAACGGCGGTTCCATGATCAAGTACCAGCAGTGAAACATCAGGTCCAAACCAAGTTCTCGAGTATGATTTCCGACGTTCCATTCCTCGAGTAGTTTCAAACAATTCTCGTAAAGAGATGGTGTCACGAAACGGTCCATTCGTTCTCTTGCGGATTGAACAATGCCAGGTTTCCAAGGTCGATCAACTCGCTCGAGTCTTGCAGCGCATCAAAGGTTGAGTCGTCATCAAGGCCGTAAGGCGGGTGCAGCCGCAGAATGGGACACGTCTCGACGCAACCCATAAAAAAGTGCGTTTACGACTGGAATCGACTCAATTCCTCTGGTTTCACACTCGAAA
>JAYURE010000875.1:0-7581 GCA_043756345.1 Deinococcales bacterium
AGCCGCCGCAACCTGGGACCAACTTGTTTCCGATCAAAAGCAGTGGAAAACGCATCAGGCTCGAGCTATTTCTTTCCACTTTCCACTTTCCACTTTCCACTTTGAACTTTCTTGCTCACAAGACAGCACCTTCTTGCATCCACAGCGGCACCTGACGGGCCTGATGCGCTTCGGGCTTTGGTCGCTAACGGGCTGTTCGCGCTTCCACTTTGAACTTCTCTTACCTTGTCCCCATCTGCGGCTGCACCCGCTTGCCTGTTCTGCGCTGATGACCGGGTTCAAAAATGATTTAATCAGATCATGTCCCTGACGCATCAAACGCTGACCACCACCAGGAAACCATTCATCATCGGCGTGGCGGGTGGCACCGGCAGCGGTAAAACCACCGTCACCGAAAAGGTGCTCGAGGCTGCCGGGGTTGGCAGTGTCGCCACGCTCGCGCAGGACTCGTACTACCGTGATCAAACGGACCTCGAGCCGTCCGAGCGCAAGAAAATCAATTACGACCACCCAGACGCCTTCGATTGGGATTTGCTGGTCGCGCACCTCGAGACGTTGCGTGACGACGAACCGGTTTTCTCGCCAATTTATGATTTCACCAGCGACAACCGTTCCAGTGCCACCGTGCCGGTCATGCCCGCCCCGATCATCGTACTTGAAGGCATTCTGGTGCTGTACGACCCGAGGTTGCGGGAGTTGTTTAACCTGAAAATCTTTGTCGATGCCGACCCGGACGTGCGTTTTATCCGGCGTCTCGAACGTGACGTGCGCGAACGGGGCCGGACGCCCGAGAACGTGATTCACCATTACCTCGAGAGTGTTCGCCCCAGCCATTTGCAATTCACCGAACCGACCAAACGCTACGCCGATCTGATCATTCCGCACGGAGGCATGAACGAACCGGCGCTCGAGATGATTGCGGCCCGAATTCGCGGATTGATGTGAGGAAAAGATGAAGATGGAAGCGAAAAGCAACGGTAGTTAAGCTCGAGTTTGGTTCAGATCGGCTTGCCAGTTTAATGCAAGCTCATTTCAAACCCATTCTGACCAAGGTGGTCCTGGGCCGGGGTCTCAGACTCGAGGCTGTGGTTTTGGCGTTTGGATGAGTCGGAATCACAGCAGAATTGTGCCGCTTCGATCAACGATTCTCCAGGTGATAACCGGGGTATTTAACCCGTGCTGAACAGTTCCAATACACTCTCAATACAGCTCGAGAATATGATTCCTGAGCACTGAAAAGCACCTTTGTGATCAGTGTTGCATTCCATGCAGATCGAAACTCGAGGAACCGCCACGTCCGTCCGTGGTCCCCTGTCCCTGGCAGTGTAGGAAGTAGTGCTGTTATCATTAGGTTGAAGAATGTGAATTAGTAATTTGTTGTTAAAGTTATGGAGGGATTAATCATGCAAATTCGCCAAAACCATCCGATCAACGCGCCACGGGGCAACAAAAACCAAATGCCAGACCGCGAGTACATTCTTGGTGGGCGCGTCACGCCATCCACACAACAGGCATCAATGGATTGGATTTTCGAGAACGCCAAAGCCCAACAATCCAAGTACGTTTGCTTCTCGACAGTTCACATGATCATGGAAGCATACGATTCAAGTGACTTCCGCAGCATTCTCGAGGAGGCCGATTTCGTCATCACCGACGGCATGCCACTCAAATGGGTGCTCAATTTGCTTGGACACAAAAAAGCCGAACGCGTCACCGCACCGGATGTCAGCCTGCTGATCTGCGAACGCGCCGCCAACGAAGGCGTGCCGGTCGGATTTTATGGAGCCAGCCCAGAAACCATTGAAAAACTGGTCAACAACCTCAAATCACTCTACCCGCACCTCAACGTGGTCTATCACCTCTCACCACCATTCCGACCATTGACGCCAGAAGAGGACACGAAAATCGTGGCCGACATCAACGCCAGCGGCGCACAAATCCTCTTCATGGGCCTCGGTTGCCCCAAACAGGAACGCTGGATGAATACGCATCGAGGCCGCGTCAACGCCGTGATGCTCGGAGTCGGCGCGACCTTCGATTGGCACGCGGGCAAAAACAAACGCGCCCCGCAGTGGGTCCAGAACCTCGGCATGGAATGGTTTCACCGTCTGCTCGAGGAACCCAAACGCCTCTGGAAACGCTACCTGAACACCAACCCGCGCTTCGTTGGCCTGGTGACACTGCAACTTTTGGGATTGCGCAATTTTTCTGCCTTGAACAAAGCCAATTCCTAAATCAGCAATACATCCAGTCTCAGCACCAGTCTCAGCCACTTGCACTAGAGACACCGTGCAAGGATTCACCCTCGAGAACCCGCACTGGGTCATGACCGTTGTCGCAACAGTATTTCCGAGTTCAAACTCAGATCATCGAATTGATGCTCGAGAGATTCAAATTGTCTGGAACAACATTTTCGTGATCGATGTACCAAGCAGATACCCTCACCCCCCAAGGAGTTGCATGAAAAAGATTTTGGTCACAGGAGCAGGCGGATTCATCGGGTTTCACCTCGCAAACGCACTGGTGCAAAAAGGCTACTGGGTCCGCGCCGTGGACATCAAAGAACCCGAATACGAAGCCTGCCAAGCCCACGAATTCGAGTTGCTGGACCTGCGCAAATTTGACAACTGCCTGACCGCAGTGCGCGGCGGCATCGAAGAGATCTACCACCTCGCTGCCGACATGGGAGGCGTGGGTTACACCAGTTCCTCGCACGCACAAATCGCCAAGAACAGTTCACTGATCAACATCCACATGCTCGAGGCGGCACGCATTTGTGGGGTCAAAAAGTTCTTGTTCTCCTCGACCGCCTGCGTCTACCCGCTGTCATTGCAGACCGTACCGGACGCGCCAGCACTCAAAGAAGACGACGTCTTTCCCGCCGATCCCGAAGAGGGTTACGGCTGGGAGAAGCTCTACATGGAAAAACTCTGCCAGTACTACCGCGAAGATTACGGCCTGGAAACACATGTCGTGCGCTTCCACAACGTTTACGGACCCAAAGGCACGTATGACGGCGGCAAAGAAAAAGTCCCAGCAGCCGTCTCGAGAAAACTCGCCATGGCCAAAGACGGCGATGTGATCGAAGTTTGGGGCGATGGCGAGCAGACCCGTTCATTCATTTACATCGACGATTGCGTTGAAGGCATCTACCGCCTGATGAACTCCGATTACGTCCACCCATTGAATTTGGGGATGGACGAAATGATCTCGATCAATGACCTCTACGATCTGGTCTCGGAAGTCGCAGGCAAAAAAATTGGCAAGCGTCACGACCTGACCAAACCGCAAGGCGTGCGCGGACGCAACAGCGACAACACCCGACTGCGCGAAGTCCTGAAATGGGAACCCAGCATCTCGGTCAAGGAAGGGATTGTGCCGACGTACAAATGGATCAAATCGCAAGTCAACCCGGACTGAGAACCCACATTCAAACCTGAACTCAAGACGAAACCCCTGCCAAGCGCGGGGGTTTCTGATTTTAGCTCGAGGCTCGGACGTACTTTGGCTTTCATGGTGTTCTGCTACACTCGAGGCATGAGTGCAGCGACAAAAGCCACCAAAACCAAACGAGCACCCAAAAAGCAAAACCCTGAAATGGTCGCCTTAAGTAACAAATATGCCGGGGCGCTCAAAGGGCCAAGCGGAGCGAAAGTCATCAAAGCGATGGGCCGAAAACTACCTTGAAGTACGTGATCGATACGAACTTCTGGATTCAATATTTTCGTTCAGATGCCCGAGCAGTTGAGGTGTTCAATCAACTGAACCGCTCGAGCGTCAGTATCAGCGTCATCAGTTACCTCGAGTTCGTGACCGGTGAAGTCGCAGCCAAACGCTCAAACGCTCAACAACGGCGCACACTGGGGTTGTTCAATGAGTTTGAGCTTCTGCCCGTGACCGTCGAAATCGGGAAGTTCGCCGCCCGAGAAAGCCTGCGTTTAAACCGCACCGACATCAACGACCTGATGATTGCCGCAACCGCTCGAACATACCGCCGCACGGTACTGACCGAAAACGTCAGCGATTTTGCGCAAGTCAGCGGTGTCAAAACCAAGAATTGGAAACTCGAGGAAGTTTAATCTCGTTAGAGCAGGCTCGAGAAACTGGTTTTACAGCCGCGGCTGCACCCCTCGATGTATCCAACGGGTGAAGTTTCGCAACCTTCGACATATGCTCGAGTGCCAGCCTCAGCGAATCCGATCAGCTTGCCGGTTGCATCCTCGGCCACGAGAACGATGGCATCAGATTTTGGCTCGGCGAAATGCGCCTCAACGCCAGCCTCGAGCGTATCGTCATCGGTCCAAAGGGTTTGTCGCATTCGCAACCACTCGGCGCGATCTCAAGCTTCCACAGGACGAACGAACATGGTTTCGTCCTTCAACTCAACGGCGTTTCTTGGCTTTCGGCGGACGATTTCCTTTGACCTCGAGATCCTGACGTTTTGAAAGCCGTTCGAGCTTACCGCGCCCATCTCGAGCAACATTCTCGGCAATGCGTTTGGCCTCCTCGAGTGTCGCGCCACGATCAAAGCCGGGTCCAGCCAGAAATGCTTTCTGGCGTTCGTCTTCCGGCATCAAGATGTGAATGAACCAACCTTGGATGTCTCGAGATTTGCGTTTCGCGGCTTTGCTATGAGCGGGCGGTTCGCTGCGCAAAAAGACGATGTAATTCTCGAGGATGGCCCGATGGTACTCGAAGCCATCTTCATCCTCGAACAATTGCCAGTTGGTCGAAATTGCTTCAGCCATTGAGGTTCGAGCCGAACAATTTCCTGACCGCGCTCGAGAAGCTGGCCTCGTCGCTGTGCCGGAATTGCTGGCAGAAGGATCGCAAACGGTACGCTTCAACTTCCTCGTGGATCAGGTCGAAACTCGAGCGGTAGACATCGCTGCGTTCCAAATCTGGAATCTCGCGCAGCAACTCGAGGGCTCGGGCGGGAACGGTTTCGCCACGGCGTTTGCGGGCGTTCGCGTCGCGCAATTTCTCGAGCGTCCAGAATTGGCGCGACTCGAGATCGGCGATGGTTTTGTCAGTCAGGGCGAAGCGGAGTTGCACGCCAGCCGCGATCCAGGCGGCGATCAGTTCGGGTTCTGGCAGCGCGAACAAGCTCAGGATTGGCACGAAATCTGAGGCGTTGTGAATCGGCACGTTCGGGTAGGTTTTGCGAATGTACTCGAGGCTCGCACCGACGGCAAACACTGGCGCTGGCTCGAGGTTCAGGCGTTCAAGTTCGGTTTTCGTGTTGACCCGGGCGTACTGCGGGCCGGAATCCAAGTCCTCGTCTGGCAACCTGAGCGGCGAGGCGTAGCGCAATGCGCGACTCGTGTACTCGAGGCTGACCCGACCCTTGAACTCGTTCTGCTCGAGTTGCACGGCGGCATCGATCTTATCGCCACGCTCGAAACCGCCAGCGTGATCCCAAATCTTGCCCTTCGTGCCACCGAGCCGGTACTGAAAATGCCTGCCCGTCTTGCCCAACGGACCTGCATCCTCGAGTGCGCCTCGGGCCAGAAAAACCGGTGCAGGATTGCCCTCACCGAACGGTTCGAGCGCCTCGAGTGAACGCAAGAACTCGAAGTTCACATCGCTCGGTTCGATGATCGCGTCGGCCAGCACGGTCTCGAGCGGTTCTGGATGCTGGCGGGCGAACTCGAAAATAGAATCTCGAAACGCGCCAATATTCTCCTCGAGAATCGCAAAACCTGCCGCCTGCGAGTGACCACCGTACCGTTTGAGCGTCGCGTGCGCGTGCCGCAAACCCTCAACCGCACTGATCCCCGGCGTGCTGCGAACGCTACCTTTACCTTCCGCGATGATGAACACCGGTTTGAAATGCTTCTCGACCAATTTGCTGGCGACAATGCCCATCACGCCGGGATGCCAACCGGCCTTGGTCACAACCAACGCGGGCGCTTCAGGGTCGGCAATCTCGAGGGCTTCGCGCAGCATCGTGTCCTGAATGGCTTTGCGGTCGTGATTGCGGGCATCCAAGTACGTGGCGAGCGCAGCGGCACGGGCCTGATTGTCGGTGGTCAGCAACTCGAGCGCGACTTCAGCTTCGCCCAAACGACCGGCGGCATTGATGCGTGGCGCGAGCACAAACGCGACATCTCGAGCCGTCGGAGCGCGACGGATCTGCCCATCAACGACCGCACGAATTCCGGGCCAACGGGAGGATTTCATCATTTCGAGACCAACTTTTACCAGCGCACGGTTTTCACCCAGCAACGGAGCGCAATCGGCAATCGTGCCAATCGCAGCGAGGTCCGCGAACTCGAGCGGTGCAGGCAAACCCAATTTTTCGTGGACCGCCCACAGCAGGTGAAACGCCACACCTGAACCGGTCAACGCGGGCAAATCATGATGGTAATTCGGTGCGAGGGCCGGATGCACGACCAAGCAACCCGGTAAATCCTTGCCGGGGGCGTGATGGTCGGTGACAATCGCCTCGACGCCCGCCTCAACAATCTTTTCGATCTCCTCGAGATTGGACACACCACAATCGACCGTGATGAACAGATCGCAAGCCTCAACATGCTCGAGTACACGGTCGGGATGCACACCGTAACCATCGGTCAACCGGTGCGGAATAAACGCATGGACGTTCGCGCCCAAATCGCGCAGGCCGAGCATCAGCACGCTCGCGCCGGTGATCCCGTCAGCGTCGTAATCGCCATGAATGCGAATGCGTTTTTTGGCGTTCATGGCCACGATGATCCGTTCGGCAGCCACCTCGAGTGCCGGATTGGGCGACCTCGAGAATGGTGGCTCGAGCGCATCGACGCTGTGCACGCCACGGGCATAGAGGATCGCAGCCAGACGCGGTGGCAAGCCAAGCTGATGCGCGAAGGCTGCCAACGCCGAAACAGGCGCAGGAGGCCGCAGCAGCCAGCGCGTGCGTTTGGCTCGAGCAACCGGAACTTCAATCGGTTTCTCGAGTTGCTTTTCGAGTTGCTTTTCTGGCGCGAGCGTCACCGTGAACCTTGAACATCAACACCAGGACACCCACAAGGGATGCCCCTACGAAAAACAGGTTCTCGTCGAGGTAGCCTCACAACATGCCTTTTTCGCGCATCTGTGCGAGCGTCTGGTCGGGGGTCTGATCCTGTTGATTGCTGGCGCTGCGATCTGGAATCACCGGTGCACTGGCGACGGGTTGCAATTTCGTTACTTGAGCCTCGAGATCACGAATCTTGCGGTTCTGACGGCGAATCAAGTTGGAACGCCGAATCAAATGCGGCGCGAACAACAACAGCGCATACACCAATCCCGTAAGCAGCCCGCCAAGCAAGGCCATGCTCGCACTGACCGAAAGCGCCCCAAGAAATGGCACGGGAAAACTGACGGTGAACGGGTTTGAAAGGTGAAACCAACCCAGGTACGCGAGGATCGCCACCAGGATCAGGACTTGAAGGTACTGCAATGCTTTCACGAGCACATTGTAGCTCACCGGCACGGCAACCTGACCTTGCCAAGACGGGGCGGGTGCAGCCGTGAAATGGGACTTACGGGTTCTTGAGCAAAAATCAGTGAAAAGTGGAAGGTGGAAAGTGCGTGATTCTCGAGCCTTTTCTTTTCACT
>JAYURE010000876.1:0-2729 GCA_043756345.1 Deinococcales bacterium
ACCGAGATCACTTCGGCTCCTGCTTGCTCGAGGTTGGTTTCGACCTCGTGCTGGTAGCCTTCAAGTCGTTCTTTGAGGCCCTCGAATTGCGGCCAGTAGGCGGCGAGGCCGATTCCAAAGACACCAATTCTGGCTTTGGCTTGCGGTTTGCGTTGATTCATAGACATCTCCTTGTGTTTGCAAAAAGCATCCGCCGAGCACTGGGAATTGAAACGTTTTTGAAACTTAAAAGATGAAACTCAAATCGACAAATGGTCTTACCACTAGACCAATTTTGCTTGACAAAACAAACTATAGCCCACTATGGTTGGTCTGACCACCTGAACAGCAACCAAATAAATTAGGTGCAATCATCAGATCTCTGGAGGTCCGTATGGGTTATTCATCGCGGTTTTTTGGGACTCGGCGCTTTTTCACCCTCGCACTTGTCCTCGGCTTGGTTGCCACGGCTGTCGCCCAGAGCTTTTTTGGCTTTGACCCCAAGAAGTTTTCGGGACGGCAACTCTCGAGTTCCACGCTCAAGCAGATGGTCTTGGCCGCAACCAAGAAAAGCCCCCCACGCAACGGTAAGAAATATGTGATCGGCTTTGCCAACATCGTGCGCAGCATCACCTTCACTCAGTTGGTCGAGGCCGGGATTTTGCGCAACGCCGAGGCCGCCGGGATTGAAGTGGTGGTCGGTGACAACCAGGGTTCTGGCGCAACGGCATTGCAAGTGGCCGAGACCTTCATTCAGCGCAATGTGGACTTCGTGATCGAATTCCAAACCGACGCAAATTTCGGGGCGCAGATCATGACCAAAATGAACGCCGCCAAAATCCCTGTGGTGGCCATCGACATCCCCATGGGCGAAGCCACCTTCTTTGGTGCCAACAACCCATACAGCGGTTTCCTCGGTGGCAGCTACCTGGGTCAGGCGGCCATCGCCAAGTGGGGTGCAGCCAAAGCAAACCAAGCCTATGCGGTCATTGGCGAATTGCCACAATCTGGCGTGGTTCCCAAAATGCGCACCGACGGTCAGGAGGCTGGCATCAAAGCCGTGCTCAAGAACCTGCCCGCCGATCACCTGATCAAGATTGACACCAAGAACGTGCTCGAGGAATCGTTCAAACAAATGTCAAATGTGCTCGGTCGCATCCCGGTAGGTTCACCGATCATCGTTACGGCCATCAATGACGGCTCAACCAAGGGTATGCTTCAGGCAGTCAAGGCCGCCGGTCGTCAAGGCGACCTGCTGGCGGTTGGCATGGGCGGCGACGAACTCGATGCGCTCTTGGGCGAGGAACAATTTGTGGCCAGCGTCGGTTACTTCCCCGAGAACTACGGAAATTACCTGATCCCACTTTCGATGATGATGCTGGCAGGCAATCAAGTTCCGGCGGGCGTCTTGATTTCGCACATCATGGTCACGCCTATGAATGTCTGCAAAATCTACCCTGATCGCAAGTGTGTTGAACGCGCACCCAAATTCGCCTACAAGTTCCCAACGGCTTTGTTCAATGCGTTTATGGATTCCTTGCGCAAAGACCCAGAACTCAAAGACTACCAGGCGCTCTTGAAGTAAGGCTTCTGGCAGGAAGAGGTTGTCCTGCTCGGGCGAGTTGGGCAACCTCATTTTGTTGAGAACGAACAGGACGTGAATGTGAGCGCAGTTGCAGCAGAGCCATCACGACTCGAAATGCGAGGCATTGGCAAAT
Source organism: Deinococcales bacterium (assembly GCA_043756345.1). Classification (GTDB taxonomy): domain Bacteria; phylum Deinococcota; class Deinococci; order Deinococcales; family JAAFIG01; genus JANOWZ01. Next base: position 1,698 of record JAYURE010000876.1, read on the forward strand.
CATTCGGCAGCGTGTCGGTCTTGCAGGGTGTGGACCTCGAGCTTGGTGTGGGTGAGGTGCTGGCGCTGCTTGGCCAGAACGGGGCTGGGAAAAGCACATTGGTGAAAATCCTTGGCGGTGATTACGCCAGGGATGCTGGCACGATCATGCTTGATGGCGCAGAGGTTCACTTTTTGAATCCGCGCTCGGCCATCGGGCAAGGTGTCCGCATCCTGCCGCAAGAACTCTCGGTCATGCCCGAAATGACGGTCGCGGAGAACATCCTGATTGGTGATCTGCCCGCAAGTTTCAATCTGGGTGTTTCGAGGCTTGATCGCACGGCCATGGACAAAAAAGCCACGGATTTGCTGGCCGATCTGGGACTCGAGGTCAATCCTCGGGCATTGCTCAAAACGCTTGCCGTGAGCGAGCAGCGCATCGTCGAGATTGCCCGCGCGATCTCTGGTCAAGCCAAAGTGCTGGTGATGGACGAACCCACCGCCGCCCTGACCGAACCCGAAGTCAATCGCCTGTTCGAGATCATTCGCCGCCTGAAAACCCGAGGGGTTTCGATCATTTACATCTCGCACCGCATGGATGAGGTCTTTGAAATCTCGGATCGCGTGCTGGTCCTGCGTGATGGACGTGTGGCCGGACGCTTTGAGACGGCCCGAGCCTCACGTGAGGAGGTCTTTGCCGCCATGCTCGGCGATGCCGTCGAAGGCTTGTACCCAGTTGGCCAAGCGCAGCTTGGCCAACAGATGCTCGAGGTGAGTCACTTCAGCCTCGAGAAAAAATTGGTTGAGGTCAGCCTTAATGTGCGCCAAGGCGAAATCGTCGGTGTCTTCGGTCTGATTGGTTCGGGCATTGAGGTGCTCGGCAAGGCACTGTTCGGGGCGTTAGGCAACAGACCCAAGGGCAACGTTAAGCTCGATGGCAAAGCGTTTCAGCCACGAAACCCCGAAGATGCGATCAGGCACGGATTGGGCTACATCGCAGCCGAACGCAAGCGCGAAGGCATTCTCGCTGAACTCTCGGTGCGCGAAAACATCA
>JAYURE010000877.1:0-2725 GCA_043756345.1 Deinococcales bacterium
ACGGTCGTGCCACTGACCACGAACATCGAACGGGTGTACGCCTTTCAGGTGCTTTTACCGGCATCCGAGACCGGTCTCGAGCGTGATTGCAAAGCGCAGGCGGAACAGATTCGGGCGGTCAGTACGAACCGTTTTGTGCATGACTTTGGTGCGGTCGGTGAGGTTCCAGCAGTGTTGATGCTCGAGATTGACGAGGCGTTGCGCAGGCATTTGACGCTTTGAGTGATTCAGAAAAATTGCTGTGCTGGCGAGACTGATTTTGGAACCGAGTTGACAACTTTCTCTCGAACATTTCGCATTCCCAGCTTGCCCGCATTGACCATCACCTCGAGCCTGACACCGTTACGCTCGAGGAAAAATGCTGCACATCCATCTGACTGCGGATTCCGGGTAAGCTTCGTTGTGGACGTAAAAGGCAATTCCAAGCCGAAAAACCCGAACAGACCCGTTGCTGTCGAACTGTTCGCCGGGGCTGGCGGCTTGTCCCTCGGTTTTGAACAGGCCGGTTTTGATCTTGCCGCCGCCGTCGAAATTGACCCGGTTCATTGCGCCATTCACGAACTCAATTTTCCGCAGACCAAAGTGATTTGTGCCAACATCGCCAACATCACCGGGGATGACATTCGTCGTGCGGCGCATCTCGAGGGCGTTCAGATCGATGCTGTTTTTGGTGGTCCTCCCTGTCAGGGATTCTCGTTGATTGGTCAACGTGTTTTGGATGATCCTCGCAACGAATTGGTGTTTCATTTCTTGCGCATCGTCAGCGAACTCAGGCCACGGACGTTTGTGCTCGAGAATGTTCCCGGCATGGCGAGCGGGAAGCAGCATGATTTGTTGGATCAATTGATTGCCCGGTTTGAGGCTGCGGGGTATCGGGTGCGTCAGCCGTATCAGATTTTGAATGCCGCGAATTTTGGTGTGCCGCAGAATCGTCGCCGATTGTTTTTGCTTGGGGCGCTCGAGGGTGTGCCGCTTCCTGAATATCCTGAAGCGCAGACGGCGTTGCTGGAGAAAAAAAATGCCTTGGGAACCAGCTTGTTTGCCGATGAAAAACCGGTTGCGCCAACAGTGAGTGCAGCGTTGTCTGACCTTCCAGACCTCGAGCAATATGACGACTTGTTTGAAACTGACGAGTTAAACATCCGTTTGACTGGCGGTTCCGATTACGCTCGGGTCTTGCGTGGCGAGCTGTGCGATTCAACCGATTTTTCTTGGCCGCGCCGCTTTGAACCGGATCGGCTCACGGGTTGCGGACGGGCCGAACACACGGCGCTCTCGAGACAACGTTTTGCGGCAACCACACCCGGCAGCGTCGAACCCATCAGTCGGTTTCTGAAACTGAACCCGGACGGTTTGTGCAACACTTTGCGGGCTGGCACGAACACGGATCGGGGTGCATTCAGTGCGCCCCGGCCCATCCATCCGGTTTCGCCGCGTTGCATCACGGTTCGAGAGGCGGCACGCTTGCATTCGTTCCCGGATTGGTTTCGTTTTCACCGCACCATTTGGCATGGTTTCCGTGAGGTTGGCAATTCAGTTCCGCCACGATTGGCTCGGGCCGTGGCCGCTCAAGTGCTAACCGCGTTGGGGTACATGCCCGTCAAACCAACTGAAGCCCTCGAGTTGGGCAACAATCATCTTGCCAGCCTGACGATGCGTGAGGCCGCGAATTACTTCGGTGTGAATTCCAACGTCATCGCGCCACGCAAACGCACCCTTGTTGCCGCCGACTAAGCACGCAAACCCTGAAGGGAATCACATGGCAAAATCCTCGAACCGTTACAGCCAACTGATCGAAACTGTTTTCTTCAAGCATTACCGCAACGGCGATACCGAAGTCAGTTTTGACCGATCCGAATTTGAGGCGGAAGCCAAAATCCTCGAGATTGATTTGCCCAAAAATCAGGGCGATATCGTGTACAGCTTTCGCTATCGCACCGCATTGCCGGAACGCATCTTGGCGTTGTGTGCGCTGGAAGAGGAATGGACGATTCATGGTGTCGGACGCGGACGGTATCGGTTTCGCAAAGGTCCAGCGACCCGAATCGCGCCGCAGGCAAATTTGCTGCCCGCGAAAATTCCCAATGCCACGCCAAGCATTGTCGATCAGTACGCCATCGAGGACGAACAGGCGGTGCTGACCAAGATTCGTTACAACCGTCTGATTGACCTGACCACGGGCATGACTGCGTACTCGCTTCAAAATCATTTGCGCACCACCCTCAAATCGGGATCGCAAATTGAAATCGATGAACTTTATGTTGGCGTGGACAAGCATGGCGTGCAGTACATCGTTCCAGTTCAGGCCAAAGGCGGCAATGACCGGATTGGGCGGGCGCAACTCGAGCAAGACATTGCTTACTGTGCCGAGATTTATCCTGACCTCGTGTGTTTGCCCATCGCAGCACAATTCATGGCTGCTGGTGTGATCGCCATGTTTCAACTGACCATTGCCGATGATCGCGTTCAGATCGTGCAGGAAAAGCATTACAAGCTGGTGCAAGCCGACGAAATCTCAGGTGAGGATTTGCGTCTATTTCGACGGCTGATGTCTGATTCCGGCGACTGATTACGAATCTCGAGCCGATCATCCAAATAGCCAGCCTACCCAAATCACACCAACCTCGAGCCTGACACCGTTACGTTCAAGTCAATCCAAATCACATTTATCTTGCACAGAATTGTCGTACACTTCTTCGCATGAATGTTGCGAAACTCAGTGTCA
>JAYURE010000878.1:0-2718 GCA_043756345.1 Deinococcales bacterium
GGGGCGCTCGAGCCCTAGGCTCGAGCCGGGGAGAGTCAACGCCATGACACCAGAGGAATTCCGTAAACAAGGCCACGAGTTGATCGATTGGCTCGCCGATTACCGCGCCACCCTCGAGTCGCGCCCGGTGATGTCGCAAGTGCAACCCGGTGAAATCAAAGCACAATTCTCGAGCGAGCCACCGCAAGAACCTGTCGGCTTCAATCAGATTTTCCGTGATCTCAACGAGAAGATCGTGCCGGGTTTATCATTGTGGCAGCATCCAAAATTTTTCGGTTACTTTCCGGCGAACGCACCGCTCGAGAGTGTGCTGGGCGATTTTCTAAGCACAGGTTTGGGTGTGCTCGGTTTGGCGTGGCAGTCGAGTCCTGCCTTGACCGAACTCGAGGAGGTCGTGACGGATTGGTTGCGGCAAATGGTTGGTTTGTCGGATGTCTGGCAGGGTGTGATTCAGGATACGGCCTCGACAAGTTCACTGATCGCGTTGTTGTGCGCTCGAGAGAAATCTACGAATCATGGTTTGTCTCGAGGCGGTTTGCAATCCGAGGAAAAACCGTTGGTGATTTACGGTTCGGCGCAGTCGCATTCTTCGATAGATAAAGCGGCGTTGCTGTCTGGTTTCGGGCGTGACAACGTGCGTTACGTTGAGGTGGACAATCATTTTGCGATCAAGCCCGAAGCACTCGAGCGAGCAATTCAATTGGATCTCGAGCGTGGCTTAAAACCGTGCGCGATTGTCGCTTCGACCGGCACGACGACCACGACCGCGTTCGATCCGCTCGAGCCGTTGGCCGAGATCGCCAAGAAGTACGGTTTGTGGTTTCACGTCGATGCGGCCATGGCGGGCAGCGCGATGATCCTGCCGGAAATGCGTCACCTTTGGGCCGGTGTCGAGGCTGCCGACAGCATCGTGATGAATCCGCACAAATGGCTCGGTGCAGCCTTCGATTGCACGGCGTATTACGTGCGCGATCCCGAACACCTCGTGCGCGTGATGAGCACCAATCCAAGTTACTTGCAAACCAATAGCGACGGTCGCGTCAAGAATTACCGTGATTGGGGCATTCCACTCGGGCGCAGATTTCGGGCGTTAAAACTGTACACGTTGATTCTCGAGCAGGGCGTTTCTGGTTTACAAAATCGTTTGCGCCGTGATCTCGAGAATGCAAAATGGCTCGAGGCTCAAGTACGTGCCGCTCCGGGTTGGAAGGTGCTCGCGCCGGTCGCATTGCAAACCGTCTGCGTGCGCTACGAACCGGCTGGCATGAATGCGGATGATCTCGACACGCTCACCAAAGCCTGGTGTGAAAAGATCAATCAGTCTGGCGCGGCGTATTTAACTCCTGCAACGCTCGACGGTCGCTGGATGGTCCGTGTTTCGATTGGCGCGATTGACACCGAACGCAAAGATGTTGCTGAACTCTGGCAGATCTTGCAGCGCGAAGCCACCGCATAAATTTCTCGCTCGAGATTATCTTTCCACCTGAGGTTTCCCCATGCCCACATCTCGACTCAACTTGCCGCTCGATGTGCCCCGTTCCGAATTGCTCGAGTTCACCTCCCGTGTCATTTCTGAGGCGTGGTCAAGTTTCGATTCGGCACGTGCAACCGAAACGCCGATCACGGCGAATTTGCTCGAGTTGGCACGCTTGCCTTTGGGTAAATCTTCCACGCCCGCATTGCAGGCGCTCGAGGAGGCCGCCGCCGCGTTGGATGCGAGCCTCGCGCAGTCTCGTCCCAGGTTTTTTGCGTTCGTCGGTTCGAGTGGTCTCGAGGTTGGCGTGCTTGGCGATGCGCTCGCATCCTGTTTTGACGTGAACCTTGCGGTCACGGCTCGGGCTGCGGATTTGATTGAGGCGCAATCGCTCGAGTGGGTAGCGCAATTGTTGGGCTATCCGTTCGGTGGTGGCACGGTCACGTCGGGCGGCATGGTTTCAAACCTCACGGCACTGATGGCGGCTCGAGAGCGTGCAATTCCTGGCGTGAGACACACGGGTTTTTCTGGAAGACAGGTTGCGATGTATTGCTCGAGCGAGGCGCATTATTCGGTGCGTCGCGCTGCCGAGGTGCTGGGCATCGGTGCGAATTGGGTGCGCAGTTTGCCGTTGGATGCAAACCGGCGAATGCGTGCGGATGACTTGGCTCGAGCGATTGATGCTGACAGTGCAGCGGGCATCATTCAGATTGCGGTTGTGGCGACGGCTGGCACGACGCTGACTGGTGCGGTTGATCCGATTGATTCGCTCGCCGATGTTTGCGCCTCGAGAAATGTTTGGTTGCACGTCGATGGTGCGTATGGTTTGCCTGCCGCTTGCGTCCCGGAAGCCAAAGAAATCTTCGCGGGTCTCGAGCGTGCCGATTCGTTGTCGGTCGATGCGCACAAATGGTTGTTCTTGCCCAAAGCCTGCGGCGTGGTCTTGGTACGTGATCGTGCCTCGCTCGCGGCGGCGTTTTCGCATCACGAGAATTACATGCTTCACGAGGACTCAGATGCCGAAGAAATTCTGAATCCCGTGGACATGACGCTCGAGTATTCGCGTCCTTTTCGGGCGCTCAAATTGTGGTTGGCTTTGCGCGTTCATGGCGCAGAGCAGTATCGGGCGGCGATTGCGCAGAACCTCGAGCAAGCAAAATTGTGTGCGCGTTTGGTGCGGGCGCATGATGATCTCGAGTTGCTGGTCGAACCGCAATTGTCTACGGTTCCATTCCGGCATGTGC
>JAYURE010000879.1:0-2718 GCA_043756345.1 Deinococcales bacterium
GAATCCATCCAGTACGGAGCGCCGGTCACGCTCGGCTCGAGGTTGTGGGCTTGTAAGGCTCGAGTCACGGTTTGCAAAATCGGTGATTGAGATTCGACACTGAAAGGTTCACGGTGAAGACTGGTTTTCCAACTCGCCTCGAATTCTGGATGTTGATTGCGGATTCGCTCGAGCATGTCACGCACTTCGGTTTCAATCACATCTCGAGTCTCACCAGGCAGTGTGCGGCGTTCTAAGCTAACTCGAGCATTCGCAGGTGTTGTGAACAGCGCAGAGCCACCAGCGACCATTGTGGCCTGCGCATGACCATGCCCCAGCAACGGGTGAGGTTCACGTCGCTCGAGTTTCTGATTCAAGGCTTCAATCTCGAGCAGCAGCCAACCCAAACCATTGATCGCATTGATGCCAAGTTCTGGTTGTGACGAATGCGAGGCTCGCCCCGTGATCTCAATTTTAAACACTGCGAACCCACGGTGCGCGACACACACCTGAAGTCCAGTCGGTTCGGTCAGGATCGCGGCATCGATGTTTCCAAAATCTGTTGCGCAAACCTCGAGCACCGATTCCGTACCGATTCCACCATGTTCTTCGTCGCTGACGGCGGTCAAAATCACATCGCCGGAAAGTTGTAAATCTCGCGCCCGTTCGAGGGTTTTTAGGCAGACAGCGAGGCTGGCTTTCATGTCGCAAGCGCCACGTCCGAAGAGAAATCCATTCTCGATTCTTGGCGTGAATGGGTCTGCCATGCCGGTCACACCGACCGTATCCAAATGCGCGTTCAACATCAGCGAACGCCCACCCCCACGACCTCGAGCAATCACAATCACGCTCGGACGGCCCTTCACCGGTTCAAGCAATAGCGTCTCAAGTTGGCGCGAACCGCACCAGTCACGCACGAAAGTTGCGATTTGCGTTTCGCCCGGCGCGTTCGCCTCGAGCATTGGATTGACCGAATTGATGCGCACCAAATCTTGCAGCAACTCGAGCGTGGTCATTTCATTTTCTTCTGCGTGGCTTTCTGCGTGGCTTTCAATGCCTGCTCGAGATCGGCAATCAAATCATCAACATTTTCGATGCCAGTAGAGTAACGCACCAGCGCCTCGGGAATGCCCATCGCGGCACGTTCCTCGGCGCTGCATTCGACGTGACTGGTCGTGGCGGGCGGTCCAACAATCGTTTCGACACTGCCCAAATTCGCGGCCCGATGTGCAAGTTTCAAACGTGGCAAGAAATCTTTGACAACCGCGAAATCACCTTTCAAGGAAAAGCTCATCATGCCGCCAAAGCCACGCATCTGACGCTTGGCAACATCGTGATGCAAGTGTGATTCCAGGCCGGGATAAAAGACTTGATCCACGAACGGGTGCGCCTCGAGGAACCGGGCAATTTTCATGGCGCTCGAGTTCTGCCTTTCAATCCGAAGGTCCAAAGTTTTCAGGCCACGAATCAGCAGGTACGCCGCGAACGGATCGAGCACCGCGCCCATGATTTCGCGGTAATGGTACACCGCTTTGACCAACTCTTTGTTGCCGCAAATCACGCCGCCAAGAGCATCTGCATGACCGCCCAAGAATTTGCTGGCACTGTGCAACACGATGTCCGCGCCCAACTCAAGCGGGGTTTGATTGATCGGCGTGGCGAAGGTGTTGTCCACGATCACCAATGCACCGACCGCATGACCGGCTTTGGCAAGGCGTTCAATGTCGATGATTTTTAGGGTTGGATTGGTTGGCGTCTCGAGGTACAAGACCTTGCAACCCTTTGCAATCTCGAGTTCGATGGCTTCAAAATTGGTTGTGTCTGGCAATGAAACTTCAATGCCCATCGGTGGCAAGAATTCCGTGAAAATCTTGTTCGTGCCACCATACGTGTCCTTGACCGAAACGATTCGATCACCGTGCTTTAAAAACGTCAACAACGTATTGCTGATCGCTGCCATGCCGCTGGCAAAACTGGTGGCGGCCTCGGCACGCTCGAGAATGCGAACTTTTTCCTCAAAGGCGTGCAAGGTTGGATTCGTGTTGCGGCTGTAAATGTGACCAGGTTTCTTGCCCAACGCCACCTCGAGCATGTCATCTATGTCGTCGTAACCGTAAGAAACGCTTTGCACGATTGGAACTTGCGTGCTGCGTTCAACCAGGTACTCATCCTCGCCCGCCCAGAGTGCTTGCGTGGCCAGGGTGTAATCGTTGATCTTTCGTTTTGTCATGACTCATGATAACGCCTTGAACGCTCAAATCTGATCGGTCATCCGTACTTGCTCGAGTCGAGTTGGTTTGATTTTCTCAGACCGCGCAGGGCTATACTTTAGGCGTATGCGAATCCTCGTCGTCCTGCTCCTTGTGATTGCATTTCTGACTTCGGCTTTCGGGTTTGGTTTTGCACAAACGGGTTCAGCCCAACCCGATGCGTCCAACATTCCGCAATTTTCACGCAAACTGATCGTGGCGGTCAAACCGCTCGAACCATTTGTGATCAAACGTGGCGATCAACTCGAAGGTTTCAGCATTGACCTTTGGAACGAAATCGCCAAAGCCAACGGCTGGGATTTCGAGTACAAGTTTTTACCAACCGTCAAAGCGGTACTTGATGATGTGCGCAGCAACATTTCCGATGTTGGCATTGCTGGGATCAGCATGACCGATGAACGCGAACAACTCGTTGATTTCTCGTACCCGATGTTCAACGCGGGATTGCAAATCATGGTGCCGGATCGGG
>JAYURE010000880.1:0-2708 GCA_043756345.1 Deinococcales bacterium
GTATTCTTCACAATTATCACCAAAATCTCAAGGGCTCAGCCGTCCCAAATGGTCCCGTGACCTGCGGACGGTTGTCACTCAGCGCCCTCGTCCTTGCGACCACCTTGAGGGTTGTAACCGGTTGGTTCCTGAATCAACGCCGTTTGACCTCGGGCCTCGAGCGTTTTTTGCAAACCTTCCATGCTCGAGACTTCACCGTGAACCAAACGAATCTCGCCCGTGACTGCCTTGCTCCAGGCCAGCAATTCGGTTTTGTCGGCATGCGCACTGAAACCACCGACCGTCACGACCTTGGCGCGAACCTGAATCTGCTGCCCCATGATCTTGATGCTCTGCTCGCCATCGACCAATAATCGTCCCAGGCCGCCCTCGGGTTGGAATCCAACGATCATCAGCGTCGTGTTTGGATCGGAAAGATGGTTGATCATGTGATGCAAGATCCGTCCACCGGCCATCATGCCACTGCCAGCAATGATGATTGCGGCCTCTTCCATGTCGTTGAGTTTTTTGGAATCCTCGATTTTTTGCGTGTACTTCAGGTTCTGGGGCCGGAACGGGTCCTGACCTTTGCGGTAAAACGCTTGAACGTTCTCGGCAAATTCGTCCTGGAATTCGGAGTAGACGGTTTCGACCTTGCTGGCCAGCGGCGAATCGACAAAGACCGGCAACACCGGAATCAAACCGGCCTCCTCGAGCCGAGCGATGTGAAACAAGACATCTTGGGTGCGCTCGAGTGCGAAACTTGGAATAAGAATCTTGCCACCGGTCTCACTTGCCTGATGAAGTAGCTTGGTGAATTCCTCGAGCGTCTGAGCAAAATCCCGATGGTCACGGTCGCCATAGGTCGATTCCATCACGACCACATTCGCGTCCGGGCAAGGCACCGGATCGGGCAGCACATCCTTGCGTTGATTGCCAATGTCACCGCTGAACACAAACGTCTCGCCACCGCTTGAGCAGATCACACTCGCGCTTCCGGGAACGTGACCCGCCTTCTGCAAACGAACCTCGAGGTCACCAATCTTGAACGGCTTCTCGTACTCAACCTCACGGAATTGGGCGATGGCTTTGGCGACATCTTCCTCGGTGAAAATCGGTGGCGCGGATTTACGGCCCTTGCGTTGATCGCGTTCGTAATCCTCGCGTTGCAATTTGGCGCTGTCCAAAAGCATGAATTCGCACAAGGCTTTGGTTGCGGCCGTCGTGTAAATCGGTCCCGTGTAACCATCCCGGACCAGTTTCGGCAAGCGTCCCGCGTGATCGTTGTGCGCATGCGACAAAACCATCGCCGTCAACGAGGCCACATCGAACGCAAACGGCTGCTGGTTCAACTCCTCGAGCATCCTCGAGCCTTGAAAGACACCGCAATCGAGCATGACCCGTTGCCCGCCCATCTCGAGCAGATGGTTCGAGCCTGTAACCGTGCGGGCCGCGCCGTAAGATGTGATTTGTAATTTCGTGCTGCTCGCTTGACTCGAGGCTCGTTTTGGTGCCGTTGTTGCACTCAAGGTTTGTACTTTCTGGCTTGAGATTTCTGACTTCTTGACTGGCGCGACAGGGGAGACCATCGGCGCTGCAACCGTAATTCTCGAGCTTTCATTCCCATGTTCGTAAGCGCCACCCGCAAGCCCAAGCACGTAAGGCCCGCGTTGAATCGGTGTCGTGACGACCGCCCCCTTCGCCGTCAGCAAGACATTCACTTCGCTCCGAACGCCAAGATTCTCGAGGTAAATTCCCGGTTCAACCGTGACCGCCGTATCCGGGATCAGCAATCGTTCGTCATGCGTCTCGAGGTTATCGAGGTTTGCACCATCACCGTGCGCACTCGCGCCACGGCCCAAACTGTGGCCCAAGCGATGCACGAATTTTGCACCGTAACCCGCCGCCTCGATCACGTCTCGAGCCGCCTTGTCCACTTCCCAGCCTTGCAAGCCGGGTTTGCTGCGCAGAAGTTTCAGCGCCGCATCTCGAGCACCGGCAACTGCATCCCACACCTGCAAGAATTCCGCGTCCGGTTCGCCCGCAAAACCCATCCAGGTCACATCGCACAATGGCCTGCCAGGAACGCCAGCCCACAAATCGATCAGCACACACATGCCCACCTCGAGCGTGCGGTTATGCGATTCGTTTGGCGCAAAGTGTGGATCGCCCGCGTGACCGGCAAATCCGACAATCGCGCCGTGATCAAAAATCAATCCGGCCTCGGTTAACTTCTGCGAGACGAGCGTTTGCACCTCGAGTTCCGTAACCGGCGTTTTCGAGAGCAAGCGCTCGTGAACCAAGGCGAAGGCCGCATCTTTGGCCGCCATCACACCAATCACCGCCTTGTCATGCTCGAGCCGATCCGTGGCATCCCAAGTCAAAAATGTCTGAATCATGTCCGCACTCGAGACCACCTTCACACCCGTCTCGAGCACCCGTTCAATCGTGCCCGCATCAACCTTCGCCACGTAAGGCACGGCCCCACGCGGGCTGTACTCCATCGCAATCGACTTCGATCCCTTCAACGCCTCGGCCAGAAATCCATCCAATTCTCCGTGCGAGTTGTAGACCCAACGCTCGAGGGTTTCATTCGCCAGAATGTGTTCCCAACTGCCAACCTCGACCCGTGAGACCAACAATTTCGGCGTTCCCTTCGCGGGCACAAACAAAAACCAGCGCCTCGAGAGCGTCTCTGAGATGCCCAAAATCTGCCGCGCAATTGGATT
>JAYURE010000881.1:0-2704 GCA_043756345.1 Deinococcales bacterium
TGAATTTCCATTTCCATTTCAGGACTTGCGCGGTCTGGTTTCGGAATCACTCGTCTGGAACCGTATTGCGCAGCGGTATCAGGAACGTTACGTCAACGAAATTTTTGCCTACAAGGAATACCTCGCGGAAGGCCTGACAGACCGTGCCCTCGAGTTGCAGATTCAGGCGGCCCCAGCAACCCGTGTCTATCACCTCGAGTTGTCGCAGGCCAAACAGATTTTGCCGTGGAAAACTCGGTTGAAGGCGATGGCCAATTACGTGCGCTTTTCGTTGCATGCCGGTCATGGCCCGCTCGAGACGATCAGGGATTCGGGCTCGAGCCTGAAGTGTCTGTTGTTGTTGCCGGTTGGCCTGATGTTGTTCTGGCTTGATCAGCAACAGGTTCCAACGTCAGTGCCAAGCATTCAGGTCACTTCGCAGACGCATACTGCCGGTGACTGAAATGGATTTGTGAGCCATTGCTTCCAGCGCTCGAGCTTGTTCGAGTGCACGAGTCCGGTTGTGAGCGTGACTCGAGTACGAGCAAATCATCGAAGGGATTGATCGCAAACTCTTGACCTCGAGTGCGCTCGAGGTTCTAACCTGTGGGTATGAATCAACTCTCGGTCAAAGATGCCGCCAATCAAACTGGCGTGACGGTCTACACGTTGCACTATTACGAACGCGAGGGTTTGCTGCACACCTCGAGAACCCAGAGTGGGCATCGGCGGTATGACGAAAGTGATTTGGGTTGGATCAGGATTCTGACTTGCCTGCGTCAGACTGGAATGCCGATTCGCAAGATGCGCGAGTTCGCTGCCTTGGTGCAGCAAGATCAAACGAACATTCCCGCCAATCCTCAGGCCAACATCGAGGCACGCATTAGAATGCTCGAGGAGCACCGATCAGATGTTCTGGCCAATATCGCCGAATTGGGTCGCAACCTCGAGCATGTCGAGGGCAAGATTCGGCATTACCGGCAGGCGCTTGCGGATTGAGCCGAACAAGAGTTACCCTTTGCTGGTCTCGAGGGCGCGTTTGTAAATCTCCAAATACTGCGGCAAAATCAGGCCGGGCCGGAAGTGCTTGAAGGCACGAATTCGGGCGCGTTCTCCCATTTCAAAGCGTCGTTCTGGCTCGAGGACTTCGACGCTTGAGGCGATCATCGCTTCGACATCGCCGATTGGGTGGACAAATCCGGTCTCGCCGTCGGCAACCACTTCGGGAATGCCGCCCGCGTTGCTTGCAACGACCGGCACACCGCAGGCCATCGCTTCGAGCGCGACCAAACCGAACGATTCCTCACTCGAGGGCAACAGGAACAGGTCAGCCACGCCGAGGACCGTCTCGAGGATTGGGAATGCGCCCAGGAAATGCACTTTGTCGGCCACACCCAACTGCCTGGCAAGCTCGAGGCAGCGTGGACGTTCAGGGCCTTCACCGGCCATCAGCAGTCGGGCCGGACGTTGCGCCACGATTCCAGCGAAGGTGCGCACGACATCCTCCGGGCGTTTGACGTTGCGAAAATTGCTGGCGTGCATGACAATCGCTTCATCTTTGCTGGCAAATCGGGCGCGGTATCCCGGATCGCGGATTGGCCGGAAACGGTCCAAATCGACCCAGTTGTAAACCACATCAATCGGTCTGGTGATGCCGAACGCCGTGTGGGTGTGATCGGCCAAGTATTGCGAAACGGCAGTGACCTTATCGGATGCTTCAATTGCGTGCATGGTGGTGCGCAAAAACGCTGGCTCGAGGCCAACCAAGGTGACATCCGTGCCATGCAGGGTCGTTACGACTTTGACATCGCGGCCCACGATGTCTCGAGCCAACAATGCGCTGGTCGCGTGTGGAATCGCGTAATGCGCGTGAACCAGTTCAACGTCGTATTCTTCGATCACCTGCACCAAAGTATTCACGGCGGCCAATGACGTTTGTGGTTCGTTGAACAGCGGGTATGTCGCGCCCTCAATCTGATGAAAGTAAACCTCGCCGCTCGTCTCGAGGCCGCTCGGGTCGGGGCTGGAGCGTGGCAGGCGAGCGCCGGACAACCTGAACGGCATTTGCGTGGCGACCATGTGGACCGTGTGGCCCAGGCTCGCCAAGGAGAGGGCCAGTTCAGTGGCGACCACGCCGCTGCCACCGGCGCTCGAGTGGCACAGGATGGCTATTTTCATGCTTGTGCTTTCATGTTGGGACCTCGAGTTTCACAACGGTTTGATCAGGCACGGTGGCATCCTACGGGCAGCAGATGAGCGGCGACGTCGTGTGAATGACAGTTTGCTGAGTTCTCGAATTCTCCAGGCTGAACCTTCAGCCCGTCGGTTCCTCGGTTTTTGTGTGTTTCATAACTTGCACCTCAAGCGCTTACGGTCTAGAATCATGTGTTCCCATCAACTCGAGCATTTGCGGCCAGACGGCCTTCTCGAGCCTGGGGTTTGCTCAATAATTTCTTTTTGGTATCTCTATTGGAGGCTGCATGCACCTGTACTTGGACACCGCCATCGTTGATGAAATCCGTGAAATTGCCGCCTGGGGCATCCTCTCTGGCGTGACCACCAACCCGAGTTTGGTTGCGGGCAGCGGTCGCAAATTTGAAGATGTCATCCGCGAGATCGTCAGCATCGTCGATGGTCCGGTTTCGGCAGAAGTCACGGCACTCGAGACACCGGCGATGATCGCGCAGGGCCGCGAGTTGCGCAAGATTCACCCGAACGTGGTGGT
>JAYURE010000882.1:0-2703 GCA_043756345.1 Deinococcales bacterium
TCACAGGTCCAAACTTCTTTCGCACCTCGAGCCAGGTACAAGTCTCGTTTCTCGAGTATTTCTTCGGGCGTGTTGGATGGTGAAATCACCTCAACACAAATTTCTGGTGCGAGCAAGTACGCATCTTCATTCGCGTGAGCCTCGAGAAATCCAGTGGTGGCCCAAACCGCATCTGCAACCCGAACGCCTCGAGTGGTTTCGATGGCGCAATTGGCGAACGCCTCACCGCCACGCAAAAGTTGCCCGAGCGTTTTGGCAATCCGAGATCGCAACCTCGAGTGTTTGTTCGTGGTTGGGGCCATGATGACCTGGCCCCATTCGTTCGTTTCAATTTTGAACGGCAAGTTTTGCAGGCTTGGATGTGCGCAAACCTCTGCCCAAGTCATCTGCTTACTCGCCGCTCGAGAGGACGGCCAGGAACGCCTCTTGTGGCACGTCCACCGTGCCGATCAACTTCATGCGGGCCTTGCCCTTCTTCTGCTTGGACAAGAGTTTCTTCTTGCGGCTGATGTCGCCACCGTAACATTTTGCCAGCACGTCTTTGCGGAACGCTTTGACGGTCGCTCGGGCAATAATCTTGCCGCCAATCGCGGCTTGGATCGGCACGACGAACATTTGCCGTGGGATCACTTCGGCCATTTTTTCAACAATTTTGCGGCCCAGACTTTCAGCCTTTTCGCGGTGACAAATCAGTGCGAGCGCATCGACAGAATCACCGTTGACCAGAATTCCAACCTTGACCAGTTCGCCTTCGCGGTAGCCGATCTGTTCGTAATCCATGCTGGCGTAGCCTCGAGACAAGGATTTGAGGCGGTCGTGAAAGTCGTACAGCACCTCGCCGAATGGAACTTCGTAGCGCAGTTCGACGCGCTTGCCAACGTACTGCATGTCTTTCATCGTGCCGCGTTTTTCGACCAGCAGTTGCATGGTTGGTCCAACGTATTCCTCGGGCAGAATCACGGAGAGTTTGATGTACGGTTCCTCGAGTTTGCTGATCCGGTCCGGTGTCGGCATTTCGCTTGGGTTTTGAATTTCAAAGACGGTGCCGTCGGTTTTGGTGATGCGGTAAACCACGCTAGGGGCGGTGGCGATCAGTTCGAGATCGAATTCGCGCTCGAGGCGTTCTTGAACCACCTCGGCGTGCAGCAATCCCAGGAAGCCGCAACGAAATCCGAATCCGAGTGCCTCTGAGGTTTCGGGTTCGAAGGTCAGGGCGGCATCGTTGAGTTGCAATTTCTCGAGTGCCTCGCGCAGTTTCGGGTACTCGGTCGTGTCGGTCGGGTACAGACCGGAGAAGACGACTGGTTGGGCGGGTTTGTACCCGGGGAACGGCTCGAGCGTCGGGCGGCTCGCGCCGGTCACGGTGTCACCGACTTGCGCATCGTGAATGTCACGGATAGCGGCGGTGAACCAACCGACCTCGCCCGCCTCGAGCACTTCCGAAACCTCGAGCGATGGACGGAAAATACCAACCTTGTCGATTTCCACAACTTTATCGGTGTTCCAGAATCGAACTTTATCGCCGCGTTTGAGGCTGCCCTCGAGCACGCGCACGAATGGAATCACGCCTTGGTAGGCATCGAACACCGTGTCGAAAATCAGGGCTTTCGTGGGTTCTTCGCTCGAGCCGCTGGGTGGTGGGATGCGTTCGACAATCGCCTCGAGAATTTCGGTCACGCCCACGCCGGATTTGCCACTGGCGAACAAGGCATCCTCGGCGGGAATGCCAATGACTTCCTCGAGTTCGGCGGCAGCGCCTTCAGGATCGGCTGCGGGCAGGTCGATCTTGTTGATCACTGGCACGATCACCAAATTGGAATTGATCGCCAGGTACGCATTGACAATCGTTTGCGCCTCGACACCCTGCGAGGCATCGACCAAAAGCAGCACGCCCTCGCAGGCGGCCAGGGATTTGGAGACCTCGTAATTGAAATCCACGTGACCCGGCGTGTCGATCAAATTCAGGGCGTACTCTTGCCCGTCCTTGGCGGTGTACGCCAAACGAACCGGGGTGGCCTTGATCGTGATGCCACGTTCGCGTTCCAACTCGAGAGTATCGAGCGTTTGTTCGCGTTTGTCACGGGCGTTCATGCCGCCAGTCAATTCCAGAATCCGGTCGGCGAGGGTGCTTTTGCCGTGGTCCACGTGGGCAATAATAGAGAAATTGCGAATTTTTTCGAACATGCGTTGGCTCCAGTTTCGTCGGGCGAGCTTTTCAATCCATCAATCCGGTGTGCAGACGCTGGAGTTCACGAAAAACTCGAGCCTGAGATGCTGCTGTTCGGACCTGAGAAGAAGCTCGAGCCTGACACGGTTTCGTCAGACTTTTGGATTGTAGCAGAACCGACCAGGGCTTTCTGTCACCGGTTCCGGGATTTGGGGCGTTGGTGAAATGGGGATTGGGTTGAAATTGATCTCGCTTCGGTTGGGTCCAGCACGCCTCTTGACCCTGAAACCAGCACCTGACGGGCTTGGGTCGCTGAACCCCTACAAAAACCGGTTTTTCCGTAGGGGCGCAGTGCACTGCGCCCTCGCCAGGATCACGATTGGAACCCGAATGACTTGAGCCAGCAGATTTCTCGAGGTTTGCCATCTCATGAGGATCGGGGCTCGAGGGTCGGATTTCGTGGTTGTAAACCCAGATTTTCTAAATAGAAAACGAAACTTGACAGAATAGAAAGTCCGTGCAATAGTTTATCCAGA
>JAYURE010000883.1:0-2696 GCA_043756345.1 Deinococcales bacterium
CACAAATCTCGAGGCGCGGCGGCGGGCGCAGATGCGTACATCGTTAAGGGTGAATTCGATCAAGGCATTTTGCTTGAGACCATTGGACGGTTGCTGTGAATCCTTCAGATCAGAATCCGGCCAGCGTCAACCGCAAGCGTGTCTTGATCGTTGATGACTCGAGCTTGCACCGCCGAGTCCTGACCACGATTCTCGAGGCCGATCCGATGCTCGAAGTGGTCGGCACCGCCGAATCTGGAATGCGGGCACTCGAGTTGATGCCACGACTGAAACCCGATGTTGTGACCATGGATTTGCGAATGCCGGGCATGGACGGGCTCGAGACTTCCGAGGCAATCATGCGAGATTTTCCGACACCCATCGTCATGGTCACGGGCAGCGTCTCGAGGGACAATCAAACTCTTGTGGCGAAAGCGTTCGCGCTCGGGCTGCTGGCGGTGATCGGCAAACCGAACCTCAACAGCGAACTCGAGGCCGATCAATTGCGGCGCATGGTCCGAGACCTCGCCAACGTCCGCGTCGTGCGGCGACGCTACAATGTGACCGCCATGGCAGGGGGCTCAGTCAGAACCGGTGCATTCGGAACAAACGTCTCGAGCACTCAGGTCATCGGTGCCAAACCAGCAAGCTCGAGTCTCATCGCTCCGGGCCTCATCGGTGCCGGTCTCGCAACCTTGAACCCCATTGGCTCGGGTGTGCCGCGATTGCCGCGCCGCGCCAAAGTCATCGGCATCGGGGCGAGCACGGGCGGGCCGCAGGCGCTCGCGCAGATTCTCTCTCGCTTGCCCGCCAGTTTTCCCGTGCCGATCCTGGTCGTGCAACACATCGCACCAGGATTCGCCCCCAGCTTGGTCGAATGGCTCTCGAGCGAATGCGAACTTTCAGTGCAACTCGCACAAGACGGCTCGAGTTTGAGCAGCGGAATTCACATCGCCGTCGAACGTCACCTGATCGTGCGTGAAGGCAAACTCGGCACGAGCTACGAAATGCCGGTCAGTGGGCACAACCCATCGGCAACCGTGCTGTTCAAATCCCTGGCGCAATATGGGGCATCGGCGATAGGCGTGATCCTGACCGGCATGGGTGAAGACGGGGCGCTCGGATTGCTCGAGATGCGTCGCGCCGGAGCACTCGTGATCGCGCAGGACGATGCGAGCGCCGTGGTCAATTCGATGCCCGCCGCCGCCGCGAAACTTGGTGCGGTGCAGTACCGGCTCGACCCGGACGGCATCGCGCACGTGCTCGCCGCGATTCGATTGGAAATCCCGTAAATGGAGGCCACATGAACCAATCCTTCCTCGAAGAATTCCGTACCGAATCGCTCGAGCACCTCGACAAACTCGACGCTGGATTGCTGGCACTCGAGCGCGACCCGAGCAAGCAAGAACTCGTGCGCGGCCTGTACCTTTCGGCGCACACGATCAAGGGCGGCGCGAGTATGCTCGGCCTGAACGCGATCAAGACCTTCACGCATGGCTTCGAGGATGTGCTCGCCCGCTTGCGCGACGGTGAAAGCCTGACCCCCGGCACAGCCTCGTTGCTGCTCGAGTCGGTTGATCGCCTGCGGGCTTTGGTCGATGATCCGAATGCAGAAGCCGACGAAACCACTTTGGCTTTAAGCGCCCGATTGCGTGAACGCGCCGCCGGAGTCGAACCGCAAGCTCCCGCAATCAATGAAGTTATTCCGCTCGAGCCAGTCTCGACCGCACCATCACAACCAACCGTCCTGCTGATCGAACCCAGCATCACCACCCGCACCGCCCAAGCGATGCCCTTGCGTCAAGCCGGATTCACCGTGATCGAACTCGAGGATTTCGAGAACGCACTCGAGGCTGCAAAAGACATTCATGCTGTGATTGCCGCCGTGGAATTCGACTTGCAACCCGCGCTCGAGTTTCTGGCCCTCCAGCCCAAGCACATGCCCATGATCCTGACGTATCTCGACGACCCGCCCGCCATTCCTGTCAGCGCAAGCACGCACCACGTTCGCAAAGCATCCTGGCGCGACACGACACTGCTCGAGACCCTTTACTCCTGCACTTTCTACCGGAGGACCCGCATGAACCACATCCTGATCGTCGATGACAGTCGCCTCGCTCGCGCCATGCACAGCGAACTGCTCAAACGCTTCGGCTATGCCAACACGCACGCTGTTGCCACACTGAGCGAAGCCAGCGAATACCTCGGCCTGAGCGAAGGAACCATCGGCCTGCCCGTGGACGTGATGCTGCTCGACAAAAACTTGCCCGACGGTGACGGCGTGGACTTCACCCGCACAGTACGAAAATCGGCCACGTACAATGATCTGCCAATCATCATGGTCACAGACACCAGCGACGAACTCGCACTCGAGATCGCATTCCAAGCTGGTGCGACCGACTTTGTGCACAAGAGCGCCAACGAGATCGAGTTTCGCGCCCGTGTCAGCAACGCCTTGCGTTTCCGGCAGGCGCTCGAGGCGGTCAAACGTTCCGATGCCGAAGTGCAAAGATTAGTGCGGGAATTGAATGCGGCGAAGGCACTCGAGAAGGCCGAATTTTAGGTTGCTGTGAATCCGGCCAAGTCAGATGTTGCGTTGAAATCTGGGATGAATTTTTCCTCGCTTCGAGAGGGCGGGCACGAGACCCGCCCCTACGAACACCCGTGGTCTCGTAGGGGCGATCCCTTGTGGCATCTATTCCGACTTAATCGTTTTT
>JAYURE010000884.1:0-2695 GCA_043756345.1 Deinococcales bacterium
CTTGATCGTCAGGATCGACTTGATGCTTTCGTCATCCTGCAACGGCAGCACATTTCTGAGGTGCGCACCCTTCGCATCGCGGCCCGCCTCGGGCAATTCGAAGATTTTTTCGCGGTAGACGCGCCCACGATCCGAGAAGAACAACAGGAAGTCGTGCGTGCTACCAACCAGCAGGTTCGTGTTCGCATCTTCTTCACGCAGCTTGCCGGAATTGCTGCCGCGCCCGCCGCGTCCCTGTGAACGGTAAGCCTCGAGCGTGGTGCGTTTGATGTAGCCGCCCTTGGTGACGGTGATCACCATGTCTTCGACGGCGATCAAGTCTTCTTTGCTGATGTCTTCGGCCAGTTCGGTGATGACCGTGCGGCGTTCGTCACCGAATTTGTCGCGCAAGGTCCGAAGTTCTTTTTTGATTTCGTTCCAAAGTTTTTTCTCGTCACCAAGGATGCCCTCTAAGAAGGCAATCGTTTCGTTGACTTCGCGGTATTCCTCTTGAAGCTTGCCGCGTTGTAGGCCGGTCAAACTCTGGAGGCGCATGTCGAGAATCGCTTGCGCCTGAATCTCGGAAAACGCAAACCGTGCCATCAGTCCGTCTCGAGCTTCACCGCCGGTTTGCGATCCGCGAATGATGCCGATGATCTCGTCGATGTTGTCCAGCGCAATCAGCAGGCCCTCGAGAATATGGGCGCGTGCTTTGGCTTTTTTCAAATCGTAAACGGTGCGTTTGGTGATGATGTCGCGCCGGTGCTCAAGGAAGTACCGCATCTCGTCTTTGATCGGCATGACTTTTGGCGCACCGGCAACGATGGCGAGATTGATGATGTTGAAGCTGGTTTGCAATTGCGTGAATTTGTAAAGTTGATTCAAAACCAAATCTGGAAGCGTGCCGCGTTTGAGTTCGATGACGATGCGAACCGGTTGCGTGCGGTCGGACTCGTCGCGCAAATTGGAGATATCTGGAATCTTGCCCTCACGGACATTCAGGGCAATCGTCTTGATGAAATTTTCTTTGTTGACCTGGTACGGGATCTCGGTGACGACAATTTGGTTGCGGCCTTTGACTTCTTCGATGCGCACTTTACCGCGCACACGAATGCTGCCTTGACCGGTTTCGTACGCCTCGCGGATGCCGCGCTTACCAAGACGACCACCGGTTGGAAAATCTGGCCCGGGAACGATCTTCATGATCTCGTCGAGGTCCATCTCGGGCTTCTCGATCAGGGCCAGCAGCGCATTGCAAATTTCGGTCAAGTTATGTGGCGGCAAGTTGGTCGCCATGCCCACGGCGATACCGACGGCACCATTGACCAACAGGTTCGGAAAGGCACTCGGCAGAACGCTGGGTTCGTCGGTGGTCTCGTCGAAATTTCTGGTCAGGCGCACGGTCTCTTTTTCGATGTCGTTGAGGATGTCCTCGGCGACTCGAGTCATGCGGGCCTCGGTGTAACGGTAGGCGGCGGCTGGATCGCCGTCGATGCTGCCGAAATTGCCTTGACCGTCCACGAGCGGGTAACGCAGGTTCCAGTGTTGGGCCATGCGGACCATTGCCTCGTAGATTGGGCTGTCACCGTGCGGGTGGTATTTCTTGATCACTTCGCCGACGACACCGGCGCTTTTGGAATGCTTTTTGTTGGACAGCAATCCCAAATCCTGGTACATGGCGTACAGAATCCGGCGTTGCACGGGTTTGAGACCGTCGCGCACGTCTGGCAGGGCGCGTTCGACGATGGTGCTCATGGCGTAGGTCAGGAATGAAGTCTTGACCTCGTTGGTGATTTCGACCTGTGTGACGTTCGACAAAGTAACCCCTCCTGCGCAGAGATATCAAAACTTGGGATGTGAAGACTCGAGTGATTGATCTCGAGACGTGAAAACGGGCGGGTTTGCGGCCCGCTCGCGGTACGAAAGAGTATATCACGTCCA
Source organism: Deinococcales bacterium (assembly GCA_043756345.1). GTDB lineage: Bacteria > Deinococcota > Deinococci > Deinococcales > JAAFIG01 > JANOWZ01. The sequence goes on from JAYURE010000884.1 coordinate 1,921, forward strand.
AGTCAATTATGCCACAGACAGAATTAGATGAGGCCGCCTACCGACCTGAACTCTCGAGAATTCACGTCTCAGACGAACAACGCACTTTTAACCAACCCTAAGTTGAGGTTGTGCCTACACTTGAGGTCGATCAATTGACTTCTGGTGGATTCAACATGAAAAAGTGTTTCGTTGCACCTGTCCTCGTCCTGACCGCCAGCCTGCTCGCTGGATGCGCCTCGCTCTTGGGTGACATCGATATCGGTACGAACGCCCTGCCGATCAACCAGAGTGTCGCCTTGACCTTTCCGGCTGCGACCAGCGCTGCCAGCTTGAAAGCCCAAGCCGTAGCGACCGTCAGCGCCGTTAAGGAAGTCACCAAGGAATTTGATGATATTGATGCTTCGAAGATTCCAGCAGCAATTGCCAAGGTCCTGCAAGAGATTGGCATCGCCAGCGTTGCCCTGAGTGGTACGGCAATAGGCTGCGGTGCGAATTCACCGGACAGCATCCCGGTCACGATCAAAGAGCTTTCGGCCAAAGTCACCGATGCAACCACCAAAAGCATGTCGGGCAAGGTCAGCGGTTCATTTACAGCCACAAAGACAGGTGCCACGTACACCGTCAGCAATGTCGTTCTGACCCCTGCGCCTATTCTGGCGTTTACTGGCGATGGTGGTGTTCTGACCGGTGGTGGCAAAAACACCTTGACCATCAAGCTTGACGCGAGTGCCACCAGCGATCCGAGTTTGGCCTCCTGCACCTTGACGATTATGCTCAAAGGTGGAACCACCAA
>JAYURE010000885.1:0-2693 GCA_043756345.1 Deinococcales bacterium
ACATGGCGTAACACCAATGCTCGAGCCCAACCACAGGTCAGCCCACCGGTCCGTTTGCAGGGTGTTCAACAGACGCAACTTTGAACAATTTGACACACTCACATGGTCCGCAAAACACCAAATTGTGAGCGAAATTCCTTTACTGACACGGGTTGCTTCGAGCATTTCCTGGTCGCAAATTGAAAAGCCCGTACAATCATCGCTTAGCACCCATGATGGAGGTCAACATGACTCAAGTAGCCCCGCCAACGGCTCCCAACTTCGACGTGGCCCTCAAGGAACTTCAGCAAAAGCACACGTACAAGAACGCCGAACTCATTTGTGATGTCGTGATGAAAGGTGGTGTCACCAGCGGTATCGTCTACCCCTACGCCATCTGCGAACTGGCCAGAACCTACCGTTTCAAACAGATTGGTGGCACCTCGGCAGGAGCCATCGCTGCCGCCCTGACCGCAGCGGCAGAACTTGGACGCGCCCGAGGGCAGCATCAGGGCTTTGCTGATTTTGCCATCCTGCCCAAAATCCTGGCTGCGGCTGGCAATGACCAAAAAACCTTTCTCGAGAAGCTTTTCCAACCGCAACCCGGAACGCGCCGGATCTTCACGATCACCACCACCATTGTGGCTCGAGGCTTAACTCGAAGTTGGTTCAAGATCATGCTCAGCTTTTCCGAAGCCTTCCGAGGGTTACTGCCCGGAGTCATCATTGCTTTGTTCGCACTGTGGGCACCACCGCCTTACGCAGGTGTGCTGTTCGTGTGTGCCCTCTGGGTGGGCATCAGCGTCTGGTTGGGCGCGTTCGCCTGGTCATTCTGGAAAGAACTCGAACGCATTCCAGAAAACAACTTCGGATTCTGCAAAGGCATGGGCAACGGCAGCAAAGACCAGAATCTAATCCAGTGGCTTACGAACGTGCTCGACCAGTACGCCAGCCAAGGCCAATACACTTGGTCGAACCCTCACAATCAGCAAAAAACAACCACCAAACCATTGACCTTCGGTGATCTCGAGAAGCATGACATTCACCTGAAATTGATGACCACCTGCCTGACGCACGGACGACCGTATGAACTGCCCAGCGAATCCAAAAACCTGTACTTTCGCCGTGATGACCTTATCGGGTACTTGCCGCAGGATGTGATCGATTGGATGACTGAGCATGCAAGAAAAGGTTCACAGAGTGTCACCGAAGCGGCCTTTCAAGCGCACCAACTGATCGCTTTGCCTGAACCCAAAGACATGCCCGTGATCTTCGCGGTACGGCTGAGCCTGTCTTTTCCGGTGCTGTTCTCTGCCGTGCCACTCTGGGCTCGAGACATCACCAGGGCCGGGCAACCCAAACGTCCAGAACGGGTGTGGTTCTCAGATGGTGGCATCACCAGCAATTTCCCAGTGCATTTTTTTGACGCTCCGCTGCCTGGCCATCCGACCTTTGCTTTAAACCTAATCGGTGAACACCCGGACTTCAACTTGAAACCGCAACAACAAGACAACGTTGAATTGCCCGTCGGTAAAACCATCAATAAAACACTCAGCCCGAACGAGGGCAAAGAGGAACTCTGGACGTACTTCAGACGCATTCCCAGCACACAAACCCCACTGAATGACACGGCTCCAAGCCTAAACTTGATGTTCACCTACCTGACTGGTCTGGTCGAAGCGGCCCGCAACTGGCAGGACAACACCCTGATCCGCATGCCCGGTCAACTTGAACGCATCGCCAGCATTCGCCTTGCCAGCAACGAGGGCGGCCTAAACCTGAGCATGCCCAACGCCACCATCGAACAGGTCGCGGAACGCGGCTGGTGGGCGGGCCACAAATTGGCCCAACGCTTCCCGAACTTGAATGCTCCAGCTTGGAAAACACACCGTCAAACCCGGTTTGAGAACACCATTTACGCGCAGGCAAAATGGTTCGCACGGCTCGAGGAAGTCTTGAAGAACAACCCGAATGCGATCACGGAACTGGCGCAAGCTTCGACGCTCAGCACCGATGGTCAATCGTTCTTGAAAGCAATGGCGGGTCAGATGGTCACGTTTTCCCAAACCGCAAAAGTCATGCGTGGCGCAACGGAAATCATGGACAAAAAATTCTTACCAGAACCGCAAATGCACATTCGACCCAAACTGTAACCCTGAAAATCCAGACCCTCTTGTTCAGAAAGGAATTCCAGCATGTTCAACTCCACGATTCTCGAGGTGGCGATTGGCTTGGCGTTTGTGTACCTGCTGTTGAGTCTGATCTGCTCAGCAGTGGTGGAAATGATCGGTGCGCTGCCATTCACGAACTGGCGCGGACGGGCGCTCGATGTTGCACTTGAGAACTTGTTCCGTAAACTTTGGAAAGATGAACTCAAGCAACATCCTTTGATTCAAGGCACTCCACCGATCACCTTTGGGGGTGGATTAAATTCGATTCAGTCAGGAGAGTTCAAGAAACCAGATTACATCGAACCCAAGAATTTCGTGAACGCTTTGATCAACATTCTCGAGACTCGAGGGGGAAATGCTGGCCTTCAAACTGCGATTCAGAACTTGCTGACAACAGATGCAACCGGTCAAACCATCCAATCATGCCCCGAACTCGAGAACGCCAAGAAATTGCTCCAGAGCCTCTATTCGACAGCGGATCGTGACCTGAGCAAATTCCGAACCGAACTCGAAAATTGGTTCAAAACCGAGATGGAACGAATC
>JAYURE010000886.1:0-2692 GCA_043756345.1 Deinococcales bacterium
TCAAAGAAAACCGCAAGTACACGCACGCAATCATCGATCCACCAACCCTCGCCAAACGCAAAGATGAAGTCGTGGCCGCAAAACGCATCTTCACCATCGCCAGCAAAAACGTGCTCAAAATGCTCGAGCCGAACGGCATCCTGATGGTTTCAAGTTGCGCGTATCACATCAAACTCGACGATCTTCTCGAGGCGGTGCGTTTTGCCGGGGCGGATGCGAAACGCAGGCTCGAGGTGCTGGACGTGACGTTTCAACCGGCAGATCATCCGTGGATTTTGCAAGTACCAGAAAGTTTGTACCTGAAAACCCTGATCTTGCGGGCGGAATAACGGCAAAGCTCGAGATCACAGATCAAGCGGGTCAAATGAAGGTCTGCGTTGCGGCTCTCTCCCCGGCACGAGCCGCAGGCTCATGCCACCCCTCTCTCGCACGCGAGAGAGGGGCGTTTGCGCGAAGCGCAAGCGGGGGTGAGAGCACACGCCAGCAGCCCAATTGGGCCTGTTTTGTATTGCGCTTTGAGGGTTTGGTCGTCCTGCCACCCGTCTCGAGCGATACTCGAGCGTTCATCTTCCTCTGCTACGCTTGTCTGGCTTGGAGCGTGAACGTTTATCAAATTCCTTCGTGAACCCATCAACAGCATTACGCACGGCGCGGGCGCAATTTTGGCGTTCGTGTTCACGCTTGTCATCAGCATTCTGGCGGCTCGAGCCAACCTGAACTGGACGGTGTTCATGATTTTTGGCCTGAGCATGGTGTTGGCGTTCGCGGCGAGCGCCTTGTATCACGGTTTGCACGTCTCACCTCGAGCCCAATTTCGTTTGAAGCAGTTTGATCACAGCGCAATTTACGTCTTGATTGCGGGCACGTACACGCCGGTCGTTTGGACTTCATTGCCCGAGCCTTGGCGCACGGTGACGCTCGCAGGTATTTGGGGCGTGGCGGTGTTGGGCGTCTGCATCAAGTCGTTCGGGTTCAATCACTTGCCGGAATGGTTGTCGCTGGCTTTGTACGTGGCGATGGGTTGGTTCGCGGTGGTCTTGGTGCCGCAATTCATGCACAATTTACCCACCTCGGCGTTGGTGGCGTTGGTCACGGGTGGCGTGTTGTATACGTTGGGTGTGCCGTTTTTCGCGTGGCGCAACAAGAAGCCCTGGTTGGCCGGTTTCGGTCCGCACGAGGTTTGGCATTTGTTCGTGCTCGCAGGCAGCATCGCGCATTCGGTGATGGTCATGCAATTGATCCCGGCCTGAGGCTCGAGGCCAATTCTTGAGATCAATTTATCAGGATTAGTTTCTTGAGGCCCACTTTTCAAATCAATGTCGATCCGTGCTCGAGATCGTCTGGTTTGAATCTTGCTCGAGTGTGTGCCGTCGGTGCTGGTTGCGTCCGTTTTGTTTGGCTTCGTAGAGGGCATGGTCGGCGCTGGCGATCAGGTTGACTTCAGGTTGATTCGCGTCTGGAATGCACGTGCTGATGCCGATGCTGACGGTCAACGTCGGTGCGACGTCTGAGCGTTCGTGTGGGATCGCCAATTGCCGTATCGCATCTTGCACTCGAGCGATCACGATTTCCGATCCAGCCTGGGCCGTGTCGGTCAGGACGATGGCGAATTCCTCGCCGCCGTAACGGGCCACCATGTCATTCTTGCGTTGCACGCAGGCTTTCAGAACGCTCGCCACGGCCCGCAGGCTTTCGTCGCCGGGAACGTGACCGTAATGGTCGTTGTACTTTTTGAAGTGATCAATGTCGATCAGGATCAAACTTAATTGCAGTTGATCTTGCGCGTGTTGCTGCCAGTGCTGCTCGAGGAAATCGTCAAACGCGGCCCGGTTGTACAGTCCGGTCAGGCCGTCCAAGGATGCGATTTCGCGCAGGGTGATGTTCGCTTGGCGCAATGCGATTTCGGCGCTGTGGCGTTGTTGAATCTCGGTGTGCAGTTGCGTGTTGGTTTGTTCGAGCGCCCGGGTGCGTTCAACAATCCGTGCCTCGAGCGAGACGGTTTGCGCCCGTAGTGCGGTGGTCTGGTGGACGTTGTGGATGCTGCCACCGAGCAGGCTGTTCAGCGGTTCATGGAACAGGCGCGTGCCGTTGTTGGCATCGGTCAGGAACAGTCCGTAATGCGTATCACCGACGAACAAGGGTTGCACCAGCATCATGCCGTTCATGGCTCCGAGCAGGTGCTCGGGCAGCAGGTCAATCGTCTCGAACTCGAGGGTTTCGTCCACCGTTAGCCTCGCGCCGTTCTGGAAGGCGAAGGCCAAACGTGCGGTCTTTGCGGGTTGCGGGGCCGGTTGCGGGTACAGCGCAATGAAAGCCCGTTGCACCCCGAGCGCCAACAAATACTCGGGTAGGTGCGCCAGGAGTTCGGGTAGGGAATTGACCGCCATCAGGCTTGTCTCGAGCAGGTGCAGGTTGTGAAACTCGTACTGTTCTGTGAACCGTTTGTTGGCGTGCTCAAGCAGGCTCGAGAACAACGCCGATTTTTCTTCGGGCGTGATCGCCTGCGCTGAGGCTTGCCGGTTGCAGGATTCTCGGATGATCAGTTCGCTCGGCAAGAAAACATTGTTGCTCGGTTGGCCAGCCAGCAAGCGCAGCATGGCGTGCATGGCCTGATGACCGTATTGCACCAACGGTTGATGCACCGTCGTCAAGGCCGGGGCGGTGAAGATGCTCAGGTCATCGTTGTCAAAGC
>JAYURE010000887.1:0-2691 GCA_043756345.1 Deinococcales bacterium
GATTGGGGCAACACCGCGAGTGTGACTTGGTTCAATCAACCGTGGGTGGAAAAGAATTTGCGTGAAGGCTCGAGGTTGATCGTCACAGGCAAGGCGAAAAAATTTGGTCGCAAGCTCGAGATTGCCACCGAGTATTACGAACTCGATGATGATGGCGATTCACTGTCCACGGATCGGATCATTGGGGTTTACAGCACCACGGATGGCATCTCGCAGGCGTTTTTGCGCAAGTGTTCACAGGCGGGAATCGAGGCGTTGCCGGAACCGCAAGATTTCCTCTCGAGCAATCAACGTGGCACCCTCGGACTGCTGCCCTATGGTCATGCCTTGCGCGAGGCGCATTTTCCGCAGGAACTCGAATCGCTCGAGCGGGCCTTGGAGAGATTGCGTTTTGACGAGTATTTGTTTCTCGAATTGCGCGTGATGTTGCAGGGTGGCAACGCGCTCGAGGGTAAGCAGTTTTCGGCTTTGGATGCGGACATCAATGCGTTTGAGGCGATGTTGCCGTTCACGTTTACGAACGCGCAACGGCGCAGCATCCTCGAGATTGTTTTGGACATGCGTCAACCCAAACAGATGGCGAGACTTCTTCAGGGCGATGTCGGCTCTGGCAAAACGGCGGTCGCGGCGTGCGCCTTGTATCTCGCCACTCGAGACGGATTTCAGGGAGCGTTGATGTCACCGACCGAGATTTTGACGCGACAGCATTTCTCGAGCCTGACAAAGTATTTGTTTCCGCTCGGCGTGCGCGTCGAGATGCTGATTGGCGCGATGTCGGCCCGTGAACGCAAGGAGGCTCGAGAGCGAATCAAGGATGGCAGCGTCGATGTCGTGGTTGGAACGTCGGCGTTGATTCAAGAGGGAGTCGAATTCGCTCGACTCGGGCTGGCCGTGGTGGACGAGGAGCATCGTTTCGGTGTGGCCCAACGTCGTGCACTCCTCAAGGACCGACCCGATGTTTTGGTCATGAGTGCCACGCCGATTCCGCGCAGCCTCGCACTGACCGCGTACGGCGATCTCGAGTTAACCACAATTGATGAGTTGCCTCCGGGTCGCACGCCGATTCAAACGAAACTCTTGATGGACACGCACCGCAGGCAGGCGTATGGCTTTGCGATGAAACAGATTCTCGAGGGTCGTCAGGCGTATGTGGTCACGCCGTTGATCGAGGAATCCGAGAAACTGACCGAAATTCTGGCGGCGACGCAACTCTCAGAAGACTTGAAGCAAATTTTGCCGAACGCTCGAGTGGATTTGTTGCACGGCAAAATGCGGGCCGAGGAAAAAGACGATGTGATGAATCGTTTTCGGGCTCGAGAATTTGACTTGCTGGTTTCAACCACCGTGATCGAGGTCGGTGTGGACGTGCCGAATGCGACCGTGATCGTGATTGAAAATGCGGAACGCTTCGGCCTGTCACAACTGCATCAATTGCGTGGTCGTGTCGGTCGTGGGGCCGATCAGAGCTTTTGCATTTTGATCGCGGGCGAGCACAGCAAGAAGACTCGAGAGCGCCTGAAAGTCATCGAGGACACCACCGATGGTTTCAAAATTGCCGAGGCGGATTTGCGCCTGCGTGGTCCCGGCGAGTTGCGAGGCACGCGACAATCCGGCATGGATGACCTCAAACTTGGGGATTTGACTCGAGATACCGAGGTGATCGAACAGGCCCGAAACCTCGCCAAGCAAGTCCTCGCCGATGATCCGCTGCTCGAGAAACCAGCGAACGCACTTTTGAAATCTGAATTGCAAGCTCGAGCCGAACAGGTTGCGGTGCGTGACGTGATTTAAGGGCAGTGAAAAGTGGAAAGTTCAAAGTGGAAAGAAAAGGCTGTGACTTTCCACTTTCCACTCGCCTTTACCTGAACTGCCGTGCCTGAATCGCGTAAATTCCCGCCGCAAAAAACGCGATGTTCGCCAGCCATGGTCCAAGGAATGCGGGCACGAGTCCGTTGGTCGCCATCGACTGTCCGAGCGCGAGGAAAAAGTAGTACAGGATGGCGATCATCACGGCGAGACCCATGGCCATGCTGGTGCTGCGGCTCGAGGATGCGGCGACGGGAATGACCAGGATCAGGATGATCAGGTTCGCAAAGGGCAGTGCGGTTTTGAATCCGAGTTGTACGGCGTTGTCGCGGGCTTCTCGAGATTTGGCGGGTTGCAGCGAGGCTTCGTACCATTCGCGGTAGATGGTGCTGAGGCTGCGGGAATCCTCGAAGCCGCCGCCAGCGTTTTGGGAAACGAGCGCGTCTTTGGTTTTGTCGAGGACCACGGTCAGTTTGGCGTTAGGGTTGATCGGTACGTTCTCGGCGAGAAGGGCTGGTGTGCTACCGGAGAAATCTTGCTGAAAAACTTTGTAGCCCTCGAAGATCAATCGATCCTTGTCGAATCGTCCGCGTTTGGCGAGGGTGATGGTTTGCGTCTCGCCTTCCCATTGCTCGTAGCGGACATTCAGAACGTCGTTGCCTTCAATGCCGCCAAAAAACAATTGGCCTTTGCCGGTCTCGAGCATTCTGCCTGCGAGCCGTCCAAGGCTTTTGCCGCCGCCGTCCACGCTGTCCCACCAGGTTACGGAGACTTGTTCGTTGGCGATGGGTGTGACAAATTCGGCGAGCACCAGGCCGAACGCGACCAACAGTGCGCCGAAGGCGACGACGGGCCGGGTGGCGTTGGCGAGGCTGATGCCTCCGG
>JAYURE010000888.1:0-2684 GCA_043756345.1 Deinococcales bacterium
CACCACCAGCATGTCGAGGCGAGGCGTTGGTGAGCGCTCACGGCCATGTTCGGATCGGCATAGACTCCTCGAGCGACCCGTTCGAGTTCGCCGCGTTGAACCAGCCGAGCTATTTCGGTGCGTGAAAGTCCTTGCGCCTCGAGGTCTTTGCTGCGTTTGATCCCCGTCGTTGCCGCTGGCTCGGGTGTTGCAATACCTTGATACTTACTCATAGTAGTAGTTGAATTGTAACACATCACGGATGACCCCGCACGCACTCCAACCAACTCACCTCGAGCCTGAAGTTGATGATGCTCACAGAAATATTTTTTTCATAGGGTGGGCAAACCATCAAATTTTCCTGAACGATCCACAAGGAATCACGACCCGATGGCGCTCGGAAATTCCGACCGTGATTGACCTCGAGCACTGTTAAGGGTTGCAAGCGATTCAGCAGTCTCGAGCCGAGTTTGCCGACGAGTTCGACCGGTTCGAGGTTGCTGGTGATGATGGTCGGCAAACGTCGGTTCTGGCGTTCCTCGAGTGCGAAGTAGAGCAGGCGATTCTCGAGCGTGGCATTGCGCGTCTCACCAGCGCCCAGATCATCAAGAAAACAATCCCAGACTTTACGATACTGCTTATATTCTTGTGAGCTTTAGGCCGATGCAAACCACATACACAGGTTCTTTAGCCTGGATAGGCCAGGAGAAGTGAATACGATACGGCGGTGTTTGCACTTTGCCATGCCATGTGCAATCCAACTGCTGACCAGGGTCTTGAGGATGTGGGAAGCGAAGATCTTTTTCGAACTTTCGTTTTTCCGTGGTCGATGAATCAGAGAACCAAGCAGTTTCACCGCTGAAGTGGTCCGCAATCATCTGATGACCCTCCGGCGTTCTTTGTCCTTGTTCATCAAAACAACCCATCAACCGCTGCAAAGTTTCGAGAAGCACAAAAATGCGCTTCGCCGGTGACTCAGCGAATGGATGCCCTGTAAGGGGTGCAAAACAATCTGATGAAAATGTCAGTTTTAAAAAGTGTGCTTTGCATTCTGCCTGCAATTGCGACCAGGAAGTCAGAGGTTTTCGAGCAACTTGCAAGACAGTCTCGAGAGAATCTTCTGTCCAATGGTTGATAACATCTGTAGTCCGTTGCACTCCTGAACTGAATTTTTCCGTGACTCGAATTGGGGTGAATTCCCAATCGGATGGGGTAAGACTGACGAGATGATGCTCAACTCCATTCAAACAGCGGTATGCCGCTTCACCGACTGCTTTATTGGTTACGATGTCACCTTTGCACTCGAGGTAATCGTCTGGTCCATGCTCACGAGCATCATCCCAAAATGGCCCTTGTTTTGAGAGCCAATTCGTCAGCAGGCGTTGCTGATCTCGCTCAAAATACTGAATGGCCTGGGGCATGATCATGGTTGATGTGACTTGGGCAGATGCCATATTTCTATGACAGTGCAATTCAAATCCAAACCGTTTTGCAATACTTCGCATCGTCATTAAACGATCCATCGCCGTGCGAAAATCTTCTACGTTATGGAACTGTCCGGCCAGTGAAAGGTCATTGACCAAAAGTTCCAAGTCAATCCCCCCAACCGGCAAAATGGCTGGAGTCCTTATCAAACTGGTCAAAGAACCCGTCGGGCCAGTTGTCGATATTTCCATTGGCATTCATTTGAGGCGAGGTGACTTGAGCATGTTCAGAGGATCGTGGTCTGAAAAAGTGAATTGCCAGTTGCGAAGGCTCAAGCCTGCCAGCTTTGACTGAGCGCCGAATCCCGTTCAAAACATGGTCACTATGGGTTTCCACAATCACCTGCACGCCAGCGTGAGCAACATCTGCCAGAAATTGACCCATGAGCACTTGTCCTGCTGGGTGCAAATGAACTTCGGGATTTTCGATCAAAAGAATATCGTTTTTTATCGCGGACAAAGCGGCAATTACGATAGGCAATACCTGGGTGAGACCAAAACCGACATTGACAGGACGATGGAAGTCCGTGTCTTTGCTTGTACGAATACCAAGGGTTAACGCATTGGTCCGAGGCACCGATTGCAGATCCATTGCGAAGCCAGGAAAGAATGTATTCATGCGAGCCTCGACTTGCCGTAAACGTGTTGGAGGGACATCTGGGAGCGCGAGTTCTGAAAGAACTTTCTCGTCTCGTCCCCAATGCAACACGCTGAAGGCTTGTTTGCCAGTAGAACCAACAACGGTTGCAACCTGACGATCCTCGAGTTCATACGTTTCTCGAGGCCCAACCCGTTCAGCAGTCAAGTAAGTGAGCCTGCGAATGCGACTCGTTAAAGGAAATGTTTCTTGGCTGAGATTATGGGGCATCAGGTATTGCAGTGCTTCTGCTGTGAAGTGTTGGGTGGCACCAACAGTAACCTTTTCGACTTTCATGGACATATCTGACCGGTCACCGGCAAATGTCCAAGTGTATTTCAAATCGTTATCTACGAAACCAATCTCGAAGGTGCCGCGCCCGTGAACCTGATCAACTACGTCGGCTAGCGTACCAAGGCGAACAGTCGAACCATTCAACAGCAGGCGCGTTGACCACTCGTGTTCACGCATGGTTTGGTGCAACAACACTAAGTGCTACGTTCGGCTGGATCTGATATGTTTAAGCATGAAAAGACGATCTGAAATCAACCTACCAATCGAACACCGCCAACACCTCGAAAAAC
>JAYURE010000889.1:0-2680 GCA_043756345.1 Deinococcales bacterium
CTCGAGAATACGGTTTTGAAGTGCCGGTTGTCGTGTTCAACGGTCCCCCAAAGGGCTTCGGCAATGGTGTCTGTTTCTCGGCGGATGGTTTGGATTTCATCCGCCGAGAGCCGGAGTGTGTCGCCGAGTTCCAGTTTCAACCGCAGAAATACCAGGTTGAGCACCAGCCAGCGGGCATGCTCGAAGAAGGCTTTGCGTTGTCCTTGGCTGTCTTTTGTGTTTTCTTGCATTCGGGCGATGACCGCCCGTTTGGTTTGCACGCTTCGCCAAACCGTGCGGGCGCTTCGATTGGGATTGAAAATGCGGCGATAACGAGACGGGTACGCCTCCGTGTCTGGGTAAACCTTCTCGTCGGACCGCAGGGGATTGCGATTGCTCAGGGCAAAAGCACAAAGGAAATCTTGCATTTGAACATTCTGTTCAGTTCGATACGTGAAGCTTGGTTCGAGACACGCCAAAGACAGCATGGCTTCATTGAAATCAAAGTTTTCTTCGTCACCGTCAGGGGTGTTGGCACTGTCGCGGTAGTGGTAGTGAATCCCGGAAAGCTCGAGGTGGTTGGCGATTCGGATTTGCTCAGGATCGAGGGCAGCGAAATCACGCAGGTTCACCTGATTTTGGAAATTGGTGGCGCGTGTGATCTGCTCGGCGAATTCCCGTTCGTTTTCGCAGCGTTCAAGCGAGATGATTTTGATGAAGGCGAACCCTTCCAGAGGTGTTACTCCCATTGCCGATTGGTTGATTGAACCCAACGTTTGTGCCCCGTTGACCACACAAAACCCAGTGAGGTTCAGTCGTTTGCGTTCGGTGTTGGCCCGATCCACCGTAGGAATTTGCGCCCTTGAACAGTATGCCGTCAGACCATTGTTGAAGTATGGAAAATGCTGTGGGGTTTCGCTCAGGGTTTGCAGGATTTGGTCATTGACTTCCGTTGGTCCCTTGTACTCGCGGATGTTGGCTGTGACGAGTGTTTTGCCATGCGTGGCGTACAGACTCGCGAGGTGTTGCAATTCAACCAGGCCGTAATGCATCTCGAACGGGGCTGGGGTTGTCATTCGTGCCGGATGATGCAGCGTCAATTCGACATCCACGCCTGGAAAATCCTGCGCACCACTCAGCCAGTCGTGAACGCTGGTTAGGTTGTACGAGCGGACGCTAAAGTCATCTTTTTCGTCCAAGAAGTGCCGCTCGAGCCTTTCGAGGACACGGGTTTGTTCTTCTTCGACTTGATTGATGCCCGAGTAGGTCAGAACAACCTGAACGCGAACGCCAGTTTTTTCGATACAAGCCCGGATGCTGGGCAAACGTGTGCGAAACGATTCGCTGACTTGAAAGCCATCGAACTGACCACTCATCAGGTTTTCGACACCTTCACGGAATTTGGTGACATCACCGAGCGAGGGAGAACCCTTTCCATTGGTCATGAACTTGGACTGAACGATCACCAAGTCGGTGCCTGTGGTCGAGATGTAAACCGCGTCGATCCCGCCGTCTGCGCCGCCATCAACGATGGCCTTGGCAGATTCTTGAAGGGTGCAGCCCGTGATGTTGTGAATAGCGAAGGCGGCAAGCGCCTTGGAACGAAAATTCACAAGTCGTTCGGTTTCGTTACTTCCCGTGCCTTCAATCAAACCGTTGTAGTCCCGGTCAAGCCGATCACGCACGTGTTGGATTTCAAACGGGATTTCGCCGTTCACGCCAGCCTCCAACGGATCGTGAACACCGTCTGCAAACTCGAGGATTGCTGCAATTTCGCCTCGAGTTCTTCAATCAACTTTCCGCGTTGCGCGTCGATTTCGTCCTGCGCGTCAAACAACGCCCGCCGTTTCTGGGACCGTGACGCCTCGAGCGCCTTGACCCGTTTTTCGCCCTCGAGTTTTTCCTCGAGCGAAACCGCGATGCTTTTGGCGCGTCGAGCCTCTTTGATTTTCCGGTCGATGTCTTTGAGGTCCCGCTCCAAACCGACCTTCAAATCTTCGGCCCAGTCGTCCAGGCGTTGCGCTTCGTTCTCGAAGAATTTCGCGTTGCGCTCGTTGATGGTTTGGTTGATGGTGTTGCGTTGCTTCAGGGTGATGGTCTCGAGTGTTTCCGGCGCGGCCTCTGTGACCGGATGGGTTTCTCGAGCGGGCAGTTTCAGCAAATCCCGAGCGGTTTCTGACTCGAGCGTTTCGCCGGTGTCGGTAAACGCGGCGAACAGCAGGTGGTCTTCGGTTTGCGTCAACGCCGTCAAGGAATAAATCGAGAGTCGCAACCAACCGCCCTGTCCCCGGAGTTGCTCGAGTACGCTGATCTTGCCGGGGTAGGCGTCGTAATCGAATTCGAGATCGACAACCTCGAGCGTGCGGGTTTTGGCCTGTCCGATCAGGTGCTGCGCCAGCGGGTGCGCGAGCCGGTACAGGTGTGCGTCCGGGTTGCGGCGCGGCAATTCGTAGCGTCCGAGCGGAACCTCGTTTGGATTCGTTCCAGTTGGGATTTCTCGAAGCGTGAAACTCGAGAGTTGACCGGTCGTGTCACGGTGCAGTTCGGCGTGCGTACCGAGTTCAGATTCGGTCAGTTGCAACAGCAGGTGCTCGAAGCGTCCACGCCCCTCTTCGCTGATTTTCTGGTTGAGTTTGAGTTTTTGATTGACTTCCTCATCAAAATGCTCAAGCAGTGTCGCTCGCGTGCTGGTCATGGCGGC
>JAYURE010000890.1:0-7429 GCA_043756345.1 Deinococcales bacterium
ACCTTTGCATAGCTTGTTGTTCATTCTCTACTCAAAAGGATGGATTGCGGTTGATTTGTTCTTTGGCCTTTCTGGATTTATTTTCTATTGGCTTTATGCACAGAAGATTCAGAAAAAAACTGTTTCGCCGCTCGAGTTCGCTGTGTTGCGTTTCTCGAGGTTGTATCCGCTTCACTTATTAACACTGGGCCTTGTTGCGTTGGGGCAATTCTGGTTCATCAGAACCCAAGGTGATTTTTTTGCCTGGCCGAGCAACGATGTTTGGCATTTTGTTTTGAACCTCTGTTTTGCATCATCATGGGGTCTCGAGCAGGGGTATTCCTTCAATGTTCCCATTTGGTCGGTCTCAGTTGAAATGCTGCTGTATGCCTTGTTTTTTATTCTTTGCAAGTTTGTACCCGTGCGTTTCTTGGTGCTTGGAATGGTTGCGTTCATTGGATACTTCTTTGAATTGAAGGTCTATGGCCCTGTTGGACGTGGTGTTGTCTCGTTTTTTCTGGGTGGTTTGATGTTCTTGGCGTTTGAGCAGATTCAAAAGAATTTGCAACGTGTTCGACTTTCCCAAATGGCGGTCATGTTGAATGTTCTTTTTTGGATTGTCACTGGAATCATGACTTTCTTCCCAGATTTCGTGTCGGTTGTTGCCTCAGATGCACTGCCGATCATCAATGCGAAAATACAGTTGCTGATCCAGAAATCCTTGAATCACTTTCCGGTCCTGGTGCTTTTTCCGACGACGATCCTTTCCCTTGCTTTGCTCGAGCCGGGTTTAGGGAGAATCGCAAAACGATTTCCACTTCTAGGTGAAATTTCGTACTCTTCGTACCTGCTGCATTTTCCGTTGCAGATGATTTTTGCTGGCGTTACATTGGAGTTTGGAGTCAACAAAAATATCTTCTACTCACCTGTGATGATGTTCGTGTTTTTCGCCGTGTTGATTTCCTTATCGTATTTGAGCCATCATTTCTTTGAGATTCCAGTACAAAAATTTCTTCGCGCTAAGGTTCTGAAGCCAACAGCGGCAGGAGCCTAAGTCTGAAAGTTCTACAGGCAGCCACCGAGATCGCAGGTCAAGTTGGTCTCACTGTGGCTGGTCTGCGGGCCATTGATATCGAAGCAGCAAGTTTTTTCCCAAATCATCCATTTGGGTATCCCGCTGCCGATTACGCTGTCGTCTCGAGCAATCCGGTCAGCCGGTTGTTTGGCATTCTCGATTTCGCTTTCCGGCGGGCAACAGCGTTTGATGTGATTCAATTTCATTTTGCCAGATCGTTTTTGCCCGAAACTTGGACCCCTGTCGATGCAAGGTACTTGAAGGCTCGAGGTCGGCGCGTGGTGATGGAGTATTGGGGCAGTGAGGTTCGATCCCCGACACTCGAGCGGCAACGCAATCCGTATTATGTTTTAACGCAAGGAGAAAGTGATCTCAGGGGAGAGCGTTCTGAACGCTGGGCTGAAATCACTGGCGGGCATTGCATTGTGGGTGATCGCTTTGCGCACAATGTCCTCGAGAGGTACTTCCCGCACATCCATGTGGTGGGGCAACGGATAGACATTGAACGTTTTCTGCCGCGTTTTCCCGATCCAGAAAACCGCCTTCCGGTTCTGGTTCATGCGCCCAGCCACCTCGAGACCAAAGGCACACGGTTTGTTCGTGAGGCAGTTGAACGACTTCAGGCCAAAGGTTTGTCGTTTGTGTACCGGGAAGTGCATGGGGTGACGCAATCGGAAGCCCTCAAGATTTATGCACAAGCTGATTTGATCGTGGATCAGTTGCGGCTTGGTGGGCATGGTGTGTTTGCGGTTGAAGCAATGGCGCTTGGCAAACCCGTGATTTGTTACATCCTTCCAGAACTCGAGCGAACCTACCCTGAGGGTTTCCCGATCATCAATGCCAACCCGGACACACTCGAGGGTGTGCTTGAACAGTGGTTGCAAATGCCTGAGGAGAGGTATCGTCGAGGTGTGGATTCTCGAGCGTATGCTGAACGGGTGCATGACCACCGGGTTGTGGCCCGAAAGCTGTTGGCGGTGTACGAACAATTGCCTTACTGAGGTTGCCTTGGGTGATTTTCATTTGTGTTTGATAATTTGAGGTTCAAGGATTGTTTGCAATTTGAGTTGAGGGATTTGAACGCTCGAGGTTGTCCGGCTGAGCATTCGTGATTTCGGAGGAACTGATGAAATACCATCTGATTGCTTTTGGCGTTTTGTTGATGACATTGGTTTCGTGCCAACTGATTGATTTCGGACCGAAAGCGGACCTGGATGTGAAGTGCGGGTCGTATCCTGTATTTATTCCCGTCAAGATGGACAATGTAGACCGCAAGAGCATCGTCTGGTCACTCGAGGGTCTGGGCTCTCTTGAACCCATGAATGATGGGAATGTCCGGTACAAACTGCCAGCGGATTGCTCGAGTCAACTAGGTTCAATGGTGATTGTGAAGGCTGATTATCAAAATCTGAGTGAGCAGTACGTCTTACGACTTGCGCCAAAGAGGACAGTTGATTCGGTTGTTTGTTTGGGGGAGAAGTGTTTTTCGTTTGATAAGAAGAATAGGCCACTTAACGATTTGAATTCGCCAGAAAATCTAAAGCCTTTTGAAGGATTTTTGAATGAGTATCGTAAATTATATGAACCCTATAATTCTGTTTCGTTTGATAAAGAAGGCTGGATGTGGATTCGGTCGTCTGGGTCACTTTATGTATACCCTGGAGGTATCTCAGAGTTTGGTTCTGGTCCTCTGAACGAAAAAAACCTAATCAAAATAGGATTTATTCAAAGTTCTGCTATAGACTCGAATGGTGATCTGGTGGTGGTGTACGCGAAGAACGTGTCCAAAAGTGAATTCACGTTACGAAGATATTTTCGACCGTATTTGAATAAAGCAAGTATTTTAGAGGATTACGAAGAATTTCACATCAAGGAATTATTTTCTTCCCCCAGTGAGTGCGCTTTGCGTACTCCATTCCCGAGGTTACGATTTGATACAAATAACAATGTAATAATTACTTTTTATAGTAGTGCAGGGAATTTCTGCGCATATGGCAATTCTGGGAACTTTTATTTTGACGACCAATTTAATTTACAAAATCTCGATCCCAAGTGGTCAAATATGAATACCGCCGGTTTAAATGGTGATTTTTGGGGTTTTTATTATGACTTTTATCAAGATATCTCTAGAATTGTAAATTGGCGTCGAAATTCGATCTCTGGAGAAGTAAGGGAAACGCATTTCGATTATAGTTTAAGACAGAGAAGGTTTTACATGATGGCTTTTGATGAGGATGGAGATCTCTGGACGATTGAACTTATCCCAGAAGATCCACTTCCATACCCCTATACAACCTTTAGTAGTGAATTGTCTGAATACTCACTCTCGAGTTCGGGCGATTTGGGTACCTTAACTTTAAAGACTCGCGTGAAAACACCAAATTTAAGTCCGTCTGAGGGCATAAAGTTCTATGGACTTTAAGTCTCAAGATATTTTACAACTGAAATTCATTGTTTTTTGTAAATCTATGGTGATTCAGAAATTAAGATCATGCGTTCTATGAATTTGCTGGTTTCATGCTGAAATTTCTTCGTCAAGTCTTCTCTGAAAGTGCTGTCTACGGTGTGGCAGCCGTCCTCGGTCAGATTGCACCGTTCCTGCTGGTTCCCATCTTCACCCGCAATTTGGGCCAAGATGGGGTCGGCATTGTTTCCCTGGTCAATTCGATTATTGCGTTCCTCAGCATTCTGGCGGCCTTGGCGTTGGACAATTCGGCGCACCGCTTCTTCTGGGATTCTGAAGACGCTCGAGACCGTGCCGTGACTTTTGGAACTTGGTTCTGGATGTTTCTGGGAACCAGTGTGGTTTTGGGCGCTCTCACGGTTTTGCTGGCCGCTCCGGTCTCTGTGCTGGCGAATGTGCCGTTGGCTCGAGAATCACTTGTCTTGGGTGGTCTCAGCCTACCGTTTCGGGTGTCTCAGAATGTTCTGATCAATTGGTTCCGGGTCAAACGCTTGCCGGTGTATGCGGTTGTCTTTGGCCTTGGCGGGACGTTGGCGTTGTTGGCGTGTTCTATTTTGTTGGTTGCTGTTTATGATCGCGGGGTTTCCGGTGTGTTCGAGGCACAACTCGTCTCGGGTATTTTGGTCACGGTGGCTGGCCTTCCGTTGATGCGGGCTTGGGGGTCTCCAAAGTTGATTTCTCTGGCACGGCTGCAAGCGATGCTGAAGTATGCCGCTCCGTTGATTCCGGCTGGGTTGGCAGCGTGGGCCTTAAACCTTTCGGACCGTTGGATCTTGCAGTTTTCCCTCTCGAGTGCCGAGGTTGGTTTGTATCAGGTGGCCTCTACCGTGGCGATGGGTGTCGGCTTGCCGGTCTTGGCGTTTCAGCAGGCGTGGGGGCCGTTTGCGTTGTCGATTGTGAACCGTCCTGGGGTGCAACGGGTGTATGCCGTGGTGATGGTTTCGTTTGCGCTGCTGGCTTGTGTTGCGGCGTGCTTGATCAGTGTTTTCTCGAGTGAGATCACGGTTTGGTTGGCGAGCAGGGGATTTGTGAGTGCGGCCTCGAGTGTTGTGTTTTTGGCGTTGGCGCAAGTTTTGACCGGTTTGGGTGTGGTTGCGGCGATTGGCTTGAACATTGCCAAGCAGAATGCGCCGGTTGCGGTTTCGTTGTTCGTTGCGGCTGGCGTGAAAATTGGTTTGACGTTTGTGCTGCTTCCACTGTTCGGTCGAGACGGTGCGGCGGTGGCCACGTTGGTTTCGCAGTTCGTGATGACGGTGATCGTTTTTTATGCGGCACAGAAGGTTTATCCAATTCCGCATTTGTTTTTGGAAGTTTGTTGGTTGCTCTTGTTCACGGGTGTTTTTTGTATTTTCACTCGAGGTATTCCCGGCGCAACCGAAAGACTTGTTTTGCTTGTTGCCTTTCTCTTGGTGGCTTGTGCTGCTGTTTTTTGGCGTGTTCGTCGGTTTGCTATGATTGCTTTGGTCAGTGCGGTTGATTCACCACCGGCTCGGAGGATTTGAATGTGCGGTATTGCCGGTTTGACGTTTAAGGTCACCTCAAAAGAACGTGCTGCTGATGAAAGCGTGCGAATGCTTGGGGTGTTGTCGCATCGTGGGCCTGATGATTTGGGTTGGTTGGTTTCTGTGGACGGCAAGGTTCATTCAGGGCGCGATGCACAGGTTTTAAGCGATTTTGTACTTCACAGCCAGATTGGACCAGGAGTGGTTTTGCTTCATCGACGGTTGGCAATTCTTGATTTGTCACCGTTGGGTTGGCAACCGATGGCCACTTCGGATGGTCGTTTTCAGATCGTGTTCAATGGTGAGATCTATAACTTCCTCGAGATTCGCGCAGAACTTCAGGCGTTGGGTGATCACTTTCACACCCAGTCGGATACTGAGGTGCTTTTGGCTGCGTTTCAGCGTTGGGGTGCTGGAATGCTGCCGCGTTTGGTTGGCATGTTCGCGTTGGTGATTTTGGATGTGCTGGAACAAAAATTGTTTTTTGCTCGGGATGCGTTTGGCATCAAACCCCTCTATCACGCCAGCTGGTCTGGTGGGGTGGTGTTCGCCTCCGAACCCAAAGCCATTTTGGGCATTTCGGGTGTGAGCCGCAAGGTGAATCCGCAACGGTTGTTTGAGTACTTGCGATTTGGACGTTCCGATTATGGTTCTCAGACTTTGTTCGCCGATATTCGGCAAGTCCCGGCAGCGCACGCTCTGGAAGTGTCAATCGCTGCCACGAAAGTACCTGAAGCCGAAACGTACTGGCGAATCAATCCCGCGCTTCGATCAGATTTAAGTTTTGATGCGGCGGCCAAGCATTTGCAAGGGTTATTCCTCGAGAGTGTTGATTTGCACATGCGTTCTGATGTGCCGGTTGGTGCGGCACTTTCGGGCGGGATTGACTCGAGTGCCATTGTGATGTCGATGCGGGCCGTGAATCCGAGTGCGGAGATTCATGCGTTCAGTTTCATTGCGGATGATCCGCTGGTTTGTGAAGAATCCTTTGTTGATTTGGTGGGCGCTCGAGCGAAGGCTCAGGTGCATAAAGTTCGTTTGGATCAAGATGATGTGTTGCGTGACTTGAATGATTTGGTCGCCCATCAAGATGAGCCTTTTGGCAGCACCAGCATTTATGCGCAGTCTCGGGTGTTTGAGTTGGCGAAACAACAAGGGATTAAAGTGGTTCTTGATGGGCAAGGGGCGGATGAGTTGCTTGCCGGGTACGAACCTTTTCTAGGGGCAAGATTGGCTTCGTTGGTTCGGTCTGGAAATTTGACGGGTGCTTTTGCGTTGTCTCAGCAGTTTCAGCAGTTGCCTGGACGCAAGGGGGCTGCGAAGTGGGCCGTGCCGTATTTGATTCCGGATGTGTTGCAAGCGGCGCTTCGTAAGCTGGTGCGACTCGAGTTAATGCCGCCTTGGTTCAATACGGATTGGTTTGTCAAATCAGATGTCAAAGTTGAACCGACGCGCTCGAGCAGTCAGGCGAGTGGTGGATTTCTGCATTTGGAGTTGCACCGGTCCATTCGGGAAACCAGTTTGCCGCAATTGCTTCGCTTTGAGGATCGCAATTCAATGACCCATTCGGTTGAAAGTCGGGTGCCTTTTTTGACGCCAAAGTTGGCCGAATTTGTTCTTTCCTTACCGGAGTCTTTTTTGATCGATGATGAAGGTACAACGAAGGCAATTTTTCGCCAAGCCATGCGTGGCCTGGTTCCAGATGAAGTCCTGGACCGTAAGGATAAAATCGGTTTTGCAACACCTGAACGCCGTTGGCTCGAGGAGATGCGTCCTCTGGCCGAGCAGACATTTGTTTTGGCGGCTCAAATTCAACTGCCAATTTTTGATCTGATGCGCTTAAAGCAGGAATGGTTGGATGTTTTGGCAAACCGACGTCCTTTTGATTTTCGAATATGGCGTTGCCTCAACCTGATTTTGTGGGCCAGCAAGCTCGAGGTTGATTTTTCATGAGCGCCGCAGCATTAATGCCCCGGCGGGTTGTTTTATTTACGCTTCATGTGTATGAGTCTAAGCGTCGTGCAGGGTTTCATTGGATTGCGGATGCATTGGTTGAAATGGGCTGGGATGTGGTTTTTGTGACGGTTGCGATCAGTCCACTTTCCGTATTGCGTGGGGATTATCGTGTAAAGGTTGCTGAAGAAATTCCTAAAAACCGAGTCTTGAGTGTTAAACCGCGACTTCGACAATTTTTATGGTGGACTCCGTGGCACCCTGCAAACTTGCGCTTTAATTTTTTAAATACGTTAAGCACCCCTTTTTTCCGAAATTATGGCAAGTCGTTGCCAAAGCAGTTGCAATTAGTCATTAAAGAAGCAGAGGTCATTATTTTTGAAAGTACTCCAGGGATTGTTGCTTTTGAATCCGTTAAAAAAATGAATCCTGATGCACGTATCGTCTACCGGGTCT
>JAYURE010000891.1:0-7413 GCA_043756345.1 Deinococcales bacterium
CCAACAGTGGCACCAGCAATCCAAGCAGCGGCCCAAACCACGCGAAACGAAACTCGAGCTTGGCGGCGAAGGTAGCGACATAGACGGCGACCAGTGTCAGCCAAGCGCCGCCGGAGATTGAGACTCGAGCGATTTCGCCAGCATTTTTAAGCAGCGCATTCGTATTGCCACCAATCAGAAAGCCGCTCGAGAGCGTTGCCAACGCCACGAGGACGGTGTAGAAGATTCCTCGAACGGGCAGACGCACAAACGAAAACGCAAGCAGCAACACCCAGCAACCGAGCAGCATCGCCGCCCAGAACGGCTCGAGTTGCCAAACAGATCGCGCCGAACCGAGTACAAGCCGGTTCGGTTTGAACAGCAACCACGGCAGCAACAGGGCAATCAATCCAATACAAGCGCCCAAAACCATGATCGCGTTGACTCGAGGTAAAAGGTTTGACTTCATCGCTGCCTCAAGATGGTCTGTGGTTTCCGAACGGCGTGCTCGCGGGATGTGGCCTCAGATGGGATACGGGCCGAAGGTGGAAAGTTCAAAGTGAAAAGTTCAAAGTGAAAAGTTCAAAGTGAAAAGTTCAAAGTGAAAAGTCGAAAGAAAAAACTCGCGCCTCACACACTTTTCGTTTCCTACCAATTCTTCAAAACCGGTTGATTCGGTTTCGCGGCTGCACCAATGCTCGAGGTTGAGGTCGCACCATCGTTCAAGTTCAAAAACGCGTTCGACGGACCGACCCTCGAGCCTCATCTACTCTCGAGCATTATTTACCCGAGATGCTTTTCAAGTAATCGGCGGCGACCTTCGCGGCACTGATCCCGCCAACAGCAATCTTGCCATTCAGACCGGAGAGGACTTTTTCGTCTAGTTTGGCAAACAACGGATTGATGATTTGCGCCAAGTCCGGGTTTTGATCCAGCACCGCTTTGCGCACTGTGATCGCCGGTTGATAGACCGCGACCGCCCCTTTCGAATCGGTCAGTGCGACCAACCCGAGTGCAGAGATTGCGCCGTCCGTGCCGTAAGCCATCGCCGCATTGACCCCACTCGTGCCCTGGGCCGCAGCGGTTTC
This sequence comes from Deinococcales bacterium, assembly GCA_043756345.1. GTDB lineage: Bacteria > Deinococcota > Deinococci > Deinococcales > JAAFIG01 > JANOWZ01. The sequence continues at coordinate 1,068 of JAYURE010000891.1, forward strand.
GGTTTGCGTGGTGTTGCCTCCGGCGACGATCACGAGTTGTTCGGGCTTGACTTTAAATCCGTAGACTTTTTCAAACGCCTTGAGCGCGTCGGCGCGGTCAACGAATTCTTGACTGGCCGCCAACTTGAAGGTCTTACCGGCCTTGATGTACTTGGCGAGATCCGCCATCGTTTTCAATTTTTCGGCCTGCGCCAATTTTTCTGGAATCGCAATCGCCCAGGTGTTGTTCGCGGGGGCGGGCTGCAACCAAACGATCTTGTTGGTTTTCAAATCCAAAGCCTTGACCGCCTCGTATAACTTTTTGGCATTGTTCGTCTCGAGTTTTTCTTTTTCGAACAAATACGCGCCGGTGCCGGTGTACTCGGGATACATGTCGATCTCACCCTCGAGCAGTGCCTTACGAACCACTTGGGTCGTGCCGGTGCTGCATTTGTCGTTGACTTTGTAACCCTTGCCCTCGAGCGCCTGCTTGGTCAGCTGGCAGAGCAGCGAGCCTTCGGTATCGATCTTGGACCCAATCGTGATCGGGCCTTTTCCCTGTGCGAACACGATGGTCAATCCTGCGAAAAGCATTCCAAAAAGCGCGATCCGTTGAAGCGGGTTTTGCTGTTTCATCTCTGACCTCCAGAAGCAAAAAATCTTGCCAACGACTTGAATGACGAACGCTTGATTGCGCAAAAAAGCGGAACCTTTTCCAAGAGGGCATTCCCGGAAAAGGCTTCGCCATCATCGGTAACGCAACTGAACTCAGGCTGAGTGGCACCTGATGTTCAGCCGAATGACTGTCAGCCGAGAATCACCCGCACCCGGTGAACCTGCCCATCGTCGTGCAACTCGAGGCTCGAGGCTTCGATAACCTGAGCGTCCAACTCGAGCCGCTTCAGACCACGATTGACCCCATCTGGATTTTCGACACTGATTTCGTAACTCGAGGAGCCGTGTTTGAAGCTGATGCTGTACCCCGGCCAGTGTTTGGGAATGCACGGATCGATTCGCAACCGGCCGTGTTCGATGTGGAATCCCAAAATCCATTCGAGCCCGGCGCGGTACAACCAACCACCAGAACCGGTGTACCAGGTCCAGCCTCCACGTCCGACGTGTGGCGGTTCGGCGTAGACGTCCGCCGCAACCACATACGGTTCGACCTTGTAGCGTTGAACGCCCGCCCGGGTGCTGGCGTGGTTGATCGGATTGAGCATCGAAAAAAACTCGAGTGCCTTGTCGCCATCGCCAAGCGCCGCGAATCCGATCACCGACCAGACGGCGGCGTGCGTGTACTGCCCACCGTTCTCGCGGACTCCGGGCAGGTAGCCTTTGATGTAACCGGGATCGCGGCTGCTTTTATTGAACGGTGGCGTGAACAGCAACAGCAGTTGATCTTCGCGCCGGACCAAGTATTGCTCGAGTGAGGTCATCGCGTGCCGTGCCCGGGCGGGCGGGGCCGCACCGGAAATCACGGCCCACGATTGGGCTATCGCATCGATTTTGCACTCGTCATTTTGCGCCGATCCGAGCGGCGTGCCGTCATCGAAAAATCCGCGCTTGTACCAATCGCCATCCCAGGCCTGAGACTCAAGCGCCCTCTCAAGTTTCTTGACGTGTGCTCGCCAGCGTGTCGCGGGCTCGAGGTCGCCACGGGATTCGGCGAGGGTGGCCCACTCGCTTAGGTTGATGTGCAGGAACCAGGCGAGCCAGACGCTCTCGCCTTTGCCCTCACGTCCGACGCGGTTCAGGCCGTCGTTCCAATCGCCCGAACCGATCAATGGCAGACCGTGTGCGCCAACGGTGAGGCTATGCTCGAGTGCGCGAACCGCGTGCTCGTAAACCGTACCCATCTGATCTGAAACTTGCGGCGTGAAGTACGCATCCTCGTGCTCGAGCGCCAATGGTGGCCCATCGAGGTACGGCCTGAGTTCCTCGAGAATCGTTTGGTCATTCGTAACCTTCAAGTAATGCGAGATCACGAACGGCAACCAGATCAGGTCATCCGAGATGTGGGTGCGCACGCCGCGACCGCTGGGCGGATGCCACCAGTGTTGAACATCGCCCTCGAGAAATTGATGTCCCGCCGCCAGCAGGATTTGTGCTCGGGCGAGGTCGGGCCGAGCGACGGTCAGGGCCATCACGTCCTGGAGTTGATCGCGGAAGCCGAACGCGCCGCCCGCCTGGTAGAACGCGGTTCGCGCCTAGATGCGTGAACTGAGGGTTTGGTATAGCAGCCAACGGTTGAGCATCAAATCCATCGCCCGATCCGGCGTGCGCACCTGGACCGTTTCGAGCGTGTCATCCCATTGCTGTTTGACTTCGTTGAGGACCGTCTCGAGATTGGCCTCTCGGTAACGGGCAATCAGGACCATCACCTCTTCGCGTGACTCCGCCTGACCGATCACAAAACGGATTTCGACCACCGCACCGGCGGCAATCTCGAGCGTGGTCTGAAGGGCTGCACACGGCTCTGTACCCACACTGCGGTTCGAGAGACGCACGCCAGACTCGAGCGCGGCGGGCTTTGCCAGCGTTCCGTTGCGTCCGATGAATTCGCTGCGGTCGGTCGTCCACGTGGTTTGTCGTCCACCGAGATCGGCGAAGGCCACCCTAGTCCCAAACTCGGAACTCCACGGATTGCGGGCCAGGATCACGGACGTTTGCGCGTCGAGTTCGGTTTGCACCAGCGGTGCGCTGCCCTCACGCGAAACCCCCAGCACCCACTCGAGGTAGGCCGTCACAGAGATTCTGCGCGGACGGCTGCCGGTGTTCTCGAGCATCAGGCGCGAGACTTTCACCGGATCTTCTATCGGCACGAACTGCGTCAACTCGAGGCGCAACCCGTGGGCTTGCCGCTCGAAAACCGTGTAGCCCTGCCCGTGACGAATTACGTACTGCCCGCTTTGTTCACGGATCGGCAGCGCGGTCGGTGTGAACACCTCGAACGTGTCCTCGTCGCGCAGGTAGATCACCTCGCCCGCCGGATCGCCGACCGGATCGTTCGACCAGGGTGTCAGTTTGTTCTCGCGGCTGTTGCCCGCCCAGGTGTACCCGGAACCCGATTCCGAAGCGGTAAAGCCAATATTCGGATTGGCGATCACGTTGATCCACGGCGCGGGTGTCGATTGACCCTCGCCGAGCACGATCCGGTACTCGCGGCCATCGTCGGCGAAACCACCGACACCGTTCTCAAATTCCAAGGCTCGAGTTGTCGTTGTGATTGGTGCGGATTCCTCGCTGCGCCGCGACCACGATGAACTCGAAAGCAGTGATGTTGAAAAAGTGGAACTCGAGGTCGGCAAACTCGGAATGTTCAGGGCGGCATTGCGCGAGCGTGAGACCTGTTCGGCCAACGTTCCCTGACGGCTCGAGAGCACGACCCGCGCCACGGCCCGCAACTGATCACACTCGGGAATCGAAAGGAGATCGGCCCGCAGCACGAAGACACCGCCCGCACCGGTCGGTTCAACCTGGGTCATGCCCAGCACCGCGTTCTGAAGTTCTTGCACATACGAGGACGGTTGCTCGTTGAGGATCACCAAATCCACCGCCAGGCGTTTCGTGCGCCAGTAGCCGTGGGCTCGCACCGCCTGTCGGACAATCTCGAGATCGGCGGTGTCATCGATGCGCACCAAGACAATCGGTAGGTCGCCAGAAATGCCGTGCTTCCACAGTCCCGATTGCGGCAGGTGATTGCGGGCATGAACCTGCGCCGGTGATCGCAAACTCGGATCGAGGTAGAGCGTGCGACCCGCGAGCCGTTGAAAAACGTGCGCCTCGTCCGCCTGAATCCCGAGGTGATGCAACTCAACCTGCGCCCGCGTCCACGAGAGCATCAACTCGCGCTCGAAGGTCGCCGGATCGCGGTACTTGTCGGCCAACTCTAGCGCCGCCTCACGGGTCGGAGCGACCAAGGTGGTGAAAGTCAGTCGTACCCTCGCGCCCGGAGCCAAACGCACGCGGCGGCGCAGACTAAAGATCGGATCGAGCACCGGTCCGACCGTACCGGACAGCGGCAGGCCATCGACAATCGAGGTCGGGTTGCGAAGCTCGCGCCCTCGTCCCAAGAAACGCGCACGATCCGTCTCGAATTGCGTCGCGCCGATGATGCCACTCGAGACCGTGCCACCGTCTTTTGTTTCATTCTCGAGTGTCACGCTTTCAACGGCCATCACATGCACCGCCCAAATCAAGGCTTCCTCGCTCGAGCGTGGACGGCGGGTGGCGAGCAGCGCCCCGAGACTCGGCACGTATTCGGTTTGCACGAACAGTTTGGAGAAGGCCGGGTGCGCGGCATCGGCGGCACTCGAGGCCAGCACCACTTCCAGGTACGAAGTCAGTTCGATCTCGCGCACTTTCGATCCAAGATTGGCGATGCTGACCCGTCGAAGTTCGGCGTCATCCTCGGGCGAAACGATCACCTCGAGCGTGGTTTCCAGGCCGGTATCGCGGCGGAAGAATTCGGCACGGCCCTCGGAGAATCGTGCCTCGAAGCGTTCCGGCGCAACGCCCGTCGGTTGCGGAGTGGCCGACCAGACGCGGCCAGTTTGCACATCGCGCATAAAGATGTAGGTGCCGTTGGCGTCACGGGTTGCATCCTCGCGCCAACGGGTTACGGCCAGGTCGTTCCAGCGGCTGAAGCCCGAACCTGCCGCCGTCAGCATCACCGTGTAACGGCCGTTGGAGAGCAAATGCGTTTGCGGTGCGACCTCACGCCAATTGGTAAAACGCCGTTCGGCGGGCTGCGGCAATTCTCGAGCGTTGGCACTCGCCGCGACCTCTTCGCTGCGCGGTCGGGCCACCAGCGCGTCTCGAGGGGTTCGTTCCTGCAACAGCAATTCGGCGGATTGAATTCGCGGGTCGCGGTGAAAGCGATCCACCATCTTGTTGTCTAAAAGCACATTGGCGAGCGCCACCAGCGCCATGCCCACGTGGTGGACCATGACGTTGCGCACCAGCACAAACGGCTTACCTTCGGGCAGGCGTTCAATGGTGAAATCAATCGCATCGTAAAAACCCAGCGTGGTCGCCGCACCGAAAAGCTCGAGCCTTTCGAGGTTGCGAACCGCCGCGACCGGTTCGATCATCGCCGCCAGCATCGTCGCATACGGAGCGACCACGAGGTCATCACCGAGGCCACGTTTGAGGCCCAATCCCGGCACTCCGAAGCTCGAGTATTGGTAGGTCAGGTCCAAGTCTCGGACGCTATAGGCCGATTCGGAGATGCCCCACGGCACGCCTCGGGCTTTGCCGTAAGCGATTTGGCGGCGCACAACCAGGCGTTGCGTTTCGGCGATCAGGCTTCCGGCGGGCGCTCGCAGCACGAGGGCAGGCATCAAATACTCGAACATCGAACCGGACCAGGAAATCAGGGCCGTACCGCGACCGACCGGCGTAAACTCGCGGCCCAGATGGAACCAGTGCGAGGTTGGAACCTCGAGTTTAGCGATGGCGAGGAAGCTCGTCAGGCGAGCCTCGGACGCGAGCAGATCGTAATAGCTCGGATCGAGTTGTTGCTGGGCGACATTGAAACCAATCGAAAAAAGTTTGCGCGTCGGATTGAACAAGAACGAAAAATCCATCGCCTCGAACATCGCCTCAGCCTGAAACGCCAAGTCCTCGAGCCGATCCATCACGGCGCGAGCAGCGAGGCTGATAGCCTCGATTCGATCCAATTCGGCGAGTGAATCGTTGGCGAGTCGGGGAGTGATTTCGACTTTCCTCGAGCGATGCCGCGCAAGCGCGGCGAGGATTTCCTCTCCCCTATCTGTTGCGCCTCGCAGTGACGGTGGCGCGGCACGCAACGCTGCGAACTCAGGATTCTCGAGATCGTCAGCCGCGAGTTCCACATGCGATGCCCGTGGCACGAGCGTCTCCAGATCGCGTATATGACTGCGGACGCTTGCGCGAACGGCCCGCGCCCAAACGAGAAGTTCGCCACGGTCATCAGCCTCGCCGACTTCACTGGCGAGCGCCTGTGCAACATCGAGCAGCGTGTCGGCCCGCGTTTCAAGCATCTCCAAACAGTCTGCCCAATCTGAAGGCGTGATCGGAGTCTCAAGTAGGCCAGACTCGAGCGCGACAATCGCCAAGTCCAACGCCGAACGTCCCATCGTTTGCGAACGCCGATCCTCGGGCATGCGGTTCGCCACGACACGCACGAGTCGAACCGAATCCGCAATGCCCTCGAGCACCTGCGAACCCAGAAGCGGTTTGTCCGTCAACTCGCGGCAGGCCTGAGCCAGCGCAATCAGATGACCGGCAAGATTGCCGCTGTCCACGGTCGAAACGTACCTCGGCTCGAGTGCCGCCAGCGTTTGCGTTTCGTACCAGTTGAACAAATGCCCACGGTGTTGCTCGA
>JAYURE010000892.1:0-7406 GCA_043756345.1 Deinococcales bacterium
GCAGGTTCTTCGGGATTAGTCCACCACGTATTTTCTGGTTCAACGATCAACGCACCAAACAGACCATGCGCGTTTGTGCCATCCTCGTCGCCATCGGGATCGCCAATGTCATGAAAAACGTAAGTGCCTTCATGCTTGCAGTCCCAGACGAAGGGCTCTGCTCGAGTCTCGCCCGGTGCGACCAGGCTTGATTGATTGCTTCCAACATGACTTCCGTCGTTTGAGGCCCCATACCCATCACCAATCAAATGGATGCCAACGTGTCGTTGTTGGATTTGATTCTCGAGGTGGATCTCAACCCTGTCACCGACCCTGGCGCGTATCACCAAAGGACGGACCTTGGCATGGGTCCTCAGCAACTCCTGGCGCTTATCTGGCTCGAGTTGCATGATCTCAAACATGTGTTTTTTGACCTCTTCATTGTCCAGGCTATTCAGGTGTTTAAACAATTTTTCGATTTCTTCGCGCAATTCAACGGTTGGCTTGATTGGTACATGGAATTGAAATCCTGCTCCCTTTGCAGCCTTGATTGCTTTGAGCGCATCTTGGGTCAATTCGGCATGTGTTTTGAGTTCTTCGTTGTCACACTCGAGGACGTACATCAAACCATCATGGTTGTGATCCCCGAAATCGTTGAAGAAAATCGGGACCTCCATGGCCACAACCCTGTACTTCCAGGTTTTGGAATTCTTGTCGTAATCCACCGATGGGACTGCTGCCTTTGTTGCTGCCATGTGAACCTCCCGGTAGGTCTCGAGATCAATTCGAGTTGTGAGTCAAAACTGTGATTCCCCAACGCCAGCACTGCGCAATGGGACCGCCGTGTGTGCTCGAGGTTTGAGCCCTACACTTCAGCCAAATGCTATGTACGGTCGATGCTGGTATCAGCGAGGTCAATCTGCTAGTGCCGTGCGGTCTAAGTTCTTCACCTGTTTCCGCTTCGCTCCAACCGGTTACGAACTCGTCCGACACGTCACTTTTGGTCACTCGCTCTGCTCGAGAAATACTCACGTATTTCTGCCACTTTCCACTAGGCTCAAACACCGCTCAAACAGGCGGCCTGGATGATGAAAGAAAATGGAATTCAGAATGTGCATACGTTCTCCTGTTTGATGCCATACGACACCAAATGGCCCGGATAGAACGGGCCACGCGAGTAGAGTGCAGCCTGATTTGGAAAAAACCATTTAAACTTTGTGTGGCTGCTGGTAGAAAGTGTAGCATCAGTCCCGGGACTCATCCCAAAATATCGATTAAACACTGTCCTGAACGCAAAAAATCGACTCACTTTGACTTAAGGAATCCTATCGATCTCGAACCAGATCAAGCAAAAAGGCTCGAGCATTCATGCTCGAGCCTCCGCAATTTGACTTTTGATTACTGAGCGGTTCCGGTTGCCACAAGCTTGCCATTTTTGACTTCAATGATCACCAATGGCCTGCCTACAATGCCGCCTTTGTTGAACGCCAACTTCGAGGTCACGCCTGCTGGTGGATTCGCTGCGAAACCCTCGAGTGCGGTTCTGACCCCGGCCCGGTCCACCGTCTTGGCACGTTTGATGGCCTCGAGCAAGGCCCGTGTCGAATCGTAAGCCTGTGCCGCTCGAGCATTCGGTGTGCCGCCACCGTACCGCGCTTGGAAAGTCTTGGTGAAGGCTTTGGAATTCTCGAGGTCAATCGAAGCATGGAATGTGGTGAGCATGGCCAAGCCCTCGACCGCAGCACCTCCGGCGGTCAGGAGTTCTTGGCTGTAGGCGGCACTGCCGGTCAGAAGTGGCAACTTGTGTCCCGCTTCACTCAAGCTTTTGGCAATTCGGGCGACATCCTGGTACGTGCCCGAAATGAACACACCGTCCGGTGCGGGCGAATCGGCAAAGACATCCATTCCGGCCTGATCGGGCAAACCATCTTTGGGAAATTCAAACGGAACGGCACTGATGTTTTGCGTTGCCGCATCACGCACGAACGCATCGGCCAGACCTTTGGAATACGCATCCTTCGGATCGAAATAAACGGGAATCCGTGTCAAGCCTCGAGTCTTGGCAATCTTGGCAAGTGCCTTTCCTTGGGCGTTTCCAGTTGGAAATAAACGGTAGGTCCACGGTCCAACGCTGCCAAGTTGATCATTGACAGCGGCTGGTGCAATGTGAATCAAACCCGTGTTGTAAATGTCGGCGGCGGCAAGCGCGGCACTCGAGTTGACCGGGCCGATCACGCCGAGCACACTGGCATTTCCCATCAGGCTCGAGGCGGCCTGCACTGCGAGTGAACGGTCGTTTTGATCGTTGAGGATTTCGACGACCACACGCTTGTTGCGAATGCCTCCGGCTTGGTTGGCCTCTTGTACCGCCATGTTGACACCCTGCAAAATCGCTTCGCCAGCCTGCACGGTTTTTCCAGAAGTCGGCACGCTCAGGCCAATGGTGATCACGGGCTGGTTGATTTGTTTGGCAAGCGCGTTTGAGCGCACCAACGCGATCAGCGCGTCGGTTGGTCGTGCGTTCAACCAAGCCCCAGCGAGTGAGAGCGTCTCGGGATAATTCTTGTTGTTAAACGCCTCCATGATCACGGCGCGGTCGGGGCGCAGGTTCTCGGCTGGATTGGTGGTGGCCTTGGTCAGACTCGCCTCGATGTACCTGGTGGTTGCGGGTCGGCTCGAGGGTGCCGTCGGTGTTGTGCTCGGTGTTGTGGGTGCCGGATCGGGTGTGGTGGGCGTTGTGGGCGTGGTCGGTGTGACCGGAGTGCTGGGCTGAGTCCCAGGTGTAACCCGGCACTGTGCAGGCTCGGGCAGTCCAGGCAAGGTGATCGCGCAGGACTGATATTGCGAGTAACCGAAAAAGGCGGCCAATGCCACCACGATCAAGGGAATTAACGCTCGAGCATTCATGATGGACCTCGCAGGGTTCGGATCAATGGTTGAGATGGGCTTGAGAAGTTGTTCATGGCCGCATTCTGACCTATTTTTGCGTTACTTGGCTAAACCAATCGCAACGAACTTCCCATCCTTGACTTGAATCGCCACGAATGGCCTGCCGATCACATCGCCGTTCGCATCAAATTTGACCGGTGCGGTTACGCCAATTCCGGGCTTGTTGCGAAATGACTCCAGAGCAGTTTTAACCCTGGCTCGAGCATCCGAAAGGGTTAAAGTGCCACTGATCAACTTGGCACGTTTGATCGCCTCGAGCATCGTTCGGGTCGCATCGTAGGCCTGCATCGCGTTGGCGTTCGGCGTGCCACCACCGTAACGGTTCTGAAACTTTTTGGTGAAGCTCACCGAAGCTGGGTCGGATAGCGTCGCGTGCCAGAAACTCGAGACGATTACACCATTGACCGCCTCGCCTCCCTGTGCGATCAAGTCCTGACCGTAAGCGCCATCTCCGGCAAAGATTTCTCGAGGTTGCAAGCTTTCAAGTTTGGCAATCATGGCGACATCTGGCGTGTACCCGGAAATGAACATCGCATCGACCGCGTAATTCCCAACCTTGGCGGTTGTGTACGCATTCAGCGTGAACGTGATCGGTGCGATCTGAATCCCGATCCGTTCACCCTCGGCGCTGAAGGCATCGGCCAGACCCTTCGAGTATGCGTCGTTCTCGTCAAACAACACCGCGACCGCCTTGTGACCTCGAGCCTTCACAAGCCGTGCCATCGCGCTGCCCTGCTCGAGATCGCTCGGAGCAACACGAAAAATGTATGGTCCTGCGCTCGAGACTTTCGGGTTGGTTGCGGCGGGCGCAATGATTGGCAAGCCCTGATTGTAAATTTCGCTGGCCGCCAGCGTCGTGCTCGAGGAGTACGGTCCGATCACGCCTAGCGCCTTGCTGTCCAAATGTTTGGATGCGACCTCAATCGCTTGGGCTTTGTCGCCAGCGTCATTTAAGACATTGACGACCACGCGCCTGCCATTGATGCCGCCCGCCTGATTCGCCTCCTGCACCGCCATGTTCGTGCCCTGCAAGAACGCCTCGCCGACCTGTTTGAGCGGGCCGGAAAGAGGTGCGCTGAAGCCAATCTCAAGGAAGGGTTTGTTTAAAACTTTGGTCAGGGCATTGCCACGTTCGATGGCGAACAGTGCATCGGTCGGATGCGATTTGAGCCATTCGTCCGCCAGCACAATGCGTGTCGCTGGACTGGCATCGCGCATGGCTTGCAATGAGATCACGGCTTTGTTTGGCTGACTCGAGATTGGATCGGTCAGATCAACTGTTGGGGGAGCGGATTGAGTCGAGATCACTGGAGCGTTTGGATCGGTTGAATTGGGATCAGCAACGGTGGGACTGCTCGAGCTTGAGCCAGTCGCATTTGGGTCGGTAGCGTTTGGATCGGTCGTGCTCGTGATCGGGGTGGGATCGGGCAATCCTGGCAATGGCATCTTGCCCTGCTGATACCTCGAGAACAAAAACCAGGCGACAATCGCCACGACAATCAATGGAACGATGGCTCGAGAATTCATACTTCAATAGGATACGCGGTTCTCGGGCCAGACGTTCCGAATGCTCAGATGCCGAGATAGGCGCGTTTGACTTCTGGGTTCTCGAGCAGGCTTTTGCTTTCGCCTTCAACAACCAGTTTTCCGTGCTCGAGGACGTAAGCGCGATCTGTGACTTTTAGGACTTGGCGCACATTTTGTTCGACCAGCAGCACCGTCAGATTCAGCAATCGCAAACTGTTGATCACCCCCATGACTTCCTTAACAACTTTTGGCGCGAGGCCCAGACTCGGTTCGTCCATCAATAACAATTTGGGTTCGCTCATCAAGGCACGACCAATCGCAATCATCTGCTGTTCGCCACCAGAGAGCGATCCGGCAAACAATTTGCGTTTCTCGAGCAATCGCGGAAAAAAGTCATACACTTTCTCGAGGTTCGCCTTCTTGCGCGGTTTTGCGCGAGGCAGGTACGCGCCCATTTCGAGGTTTTCTTCGACGTTCATCGCCGGAAAAAGTTGCCGACCCATCGGCACATGCGCCACCCCGAGGTTGGTCAATTCGTGCGGGGGCACGCCGCCGATCTCGTGACCCTCGAGCAAGACTTGACCCGATTTGGGTTTGAGCATTCCAGAGACGACGCGCAGAATCGTGCTTTTGCCGCTGCCGTTACCGCCAACGAGTCCGATCAATTCTTGCGGCATGATGTGCATGTTCATGTCAAAAACAACTTGCACATCGCCATAAGCAATGTCGAGATTCTTGACCGCGAGAATCGGTTGCCCACTTTTTGCTGGCGCGGGTTCAGTCATCGTCGATCCCCCCGAGGTACGCATCCAACACGGCGGGATTGACCGAAACTTCCTTGGGCGTGCCCTCGGCCAGTTTTTCGCCGAAAGCCATACAAACCACGCGATCCGAAAGCGTCATGATCACCCGCATGATGTGCTCGACCATGACGATACCGATGCCGGAATCCGCGAGTTGTCGCACGAAACCGATCATCTCGGCCTGCGCGGGTGGGTTCAGACCGGCGATGACCTCATCCAGAAACAAGACTTTCGGCTCGAGCGCCAGTGCCTTGCCGATCTCGAGCCTGCGCCGACGTGCGAGGTTGAGTTCGCTGCATTTTTGTCGCGCCCGGTCAATCAGACCAACCCGTTCGAGCGCATTCGCGGCGTGATTGCGGGCATCTTTGGCATTCGGATGACGCAAGAAACTCGAGATCATGACGTTCTCGAGGACCGTTAAATCCTCGAAGGGTCGTTCGACTTGAAAGGTTCGCGCCAAGCCCAAACGTGGCAACTCATAAGGTTGTGCCGCACTGATATCGCGCCCCTCGAGTAAGACGGTTCCAGTGTTTGGAACAAATCCTGTCAGCGCGTTGAAGAGGGTTGTTTTGCCCGCGCCGTTCGGTCCGATCAGTCCAACAATCTCGCCACGGTTCAGCGTTAAATCCATGTCATGCACGGCCTTCACGCCACCAAATTGCACGTTGATCTTGTGCGCCTCAAGCAAAAGGGGAGAGCCAGTCATGATTTCTTCGCCTCGAGCGGATGACGCAATTTGTACAGCCGATCCTCGAGCGCCCCAACGATGCCTTTGGGTAGGAAGATGATCACGGTCACGATCAGGATGCCGTAGACGAGCAGGTTCGCCTCACCGAGTTGACTACGGAAAATTTCGCTCGGCACGGCGATCAGGATGGCACCGACGAGTGGGCCGTAGATCGTGCCACGACCGCCGATGATCGCCAGCAGTGCGATCTGAATCGAGACTGGAACCACCAGCGCCGTGTCGGGATCGATGCGTCCGAGAAAGATCACATACAGCCCGCCACCGATTGCGGTGAAGGCTCCGACCAGCATGAACGCCGTCAGTTTCGCTCGGGTTGGATTGATGCCCAAGGCCATCGCGCCGTCTTCATCCTCGCGCACGGCCCGCAAGTAATAGCCGAGCCTCGAGCCTTTGAGCCAATGTCCGAAAATCAGCAATCCGGTGACAAACGCGAGTACCAGAAAATACTCGACGCGCCGGTCGAAGAGGTCCAGGCCAAAAAGTGTTGGCAAGTTCGGTAGGTTCTTGCCCTCCGCGCCGCTGGTCAACCAATCTTCGTTCAATGCAATCGTGCGGATAATCTCGGCAACGGCGATGGTGGAAAGCGTGAAGTACGAACCTCGCAAACGAAACGTCATGTAGCCCCAGCCCGCCGCGAGCAGCGCAGAAATTATCATGCCGACCGGAATGCCAAACCACGGCGCGATGCCCTGCTCGGCCAGAATCGCCACCGTGTACGCACCGATGCCAACGAAGACCGCATTGCCCAAACTGTTCTGACCGGTCCAACCACCGAGGATGTCCCAGGCGAGTGCGAAGCCAGCGAACAGCAATGTCGAAACGCCGAAGTTCATGAATTGCCCAAAGATGAACGGATACAACGCCAGTACCGCGACCACGATTCCGAGCAGGACGAACGGCGGAATGCCAGGTGCAGGCTCGAGAACCGCCTGAGAAGCTGCGCTCGAGCTTGTAGGATCAGACACGCTTGACCGACCTTCCGAACAGGCCATTGGGTCGCAGCAGCAAGACCAGCAAGAAAATCACCAAACCGTAAGCGTCACGGTAATTCGCACCGAAATGATTGTTGATCAATGGAAAAACGCTCGAGCCGAGGCTTTCGACCACACCCAAAATTAGGCCACCACCGATGGCTCCGGGCAGGCTGCCGAGACCACCGAGCACCGTGACAACAAAGGATTTGTTGGTGAAGGTTGATCCAAGCGTCGGTGTTGCCGACAAGAGCGGCAGCAGCAAGACTCCAGCGGCGGCGGCTAGCAGAACCCCGATGCCATAAACAATCGCGTAAACCCGTTTCGTGTCCACTCCCTGCAACTCCGCGCCAACCCGGTTCTGTGCGGTGGCTCGAATGGCGCGGCCCAATTCAGTACGGTACAACATCGCGTTCAACCCGAAGATGA
>JAYURE010000893.1:0-2670 GCA_043756345.1 Deinococcales bacterium
GGGTGTGCGATTTTTGTTGGATTTGCAAAAGGCCGGAGCGCTCAGTGTGCGTAGTTACAGCGAGGCCGAGGCTGGCATCATCGATTTCTTGCGCACCAAAACCTTTTTCGCCATCGCACCTTCGGATGTGTACTCCTCACTCAAGCAGTACTCGACCGCTTTCAACCTTGGGGCTGTGGCGCTTCCGGGACGAAGCATTGCGGGCGAGGCGCAACTGGTGGCGTTCAAAAGCGCGAGCGCCGAAGAACAGCGCGGCGTGGCTGAATTTTGGAAATTTTTGCTCAAACCGGACAATCAGGAACGTTGGGCCAAAGCCAGTTATTACCTGCCAGTGCGCAAAAGCGTGGTCGTGAACCCAGACGAGCGTGGTCTGATCGCCGAGGGACGCCTCGGGCTGGACCGTGCGTTTAACTTCCCGCAGCGTGGCGAAATGCAGGAATGGCGACGCATTATTGAGGATGCGCTCGAGCGAATTTTGAAAGGTGGGGCTGACCCGCTGGCGGCGCTTGCCGAGGCGCAAAAGAAAACCAACGCAGTCTCCAAATAAAATCAGGCTCGAGACCGTGCAATCTCGAGCCTGAAGTGTTCAACAAATTTCAATCCCCAACAGGAACGGTCAGTGTCACACCCAGATGCTCGAGGCTTAAGCGAATGCCCGCCGCGTCGATGCCCGCCTGACGGTGAATGCTCGAGACTTCAGCGTGCTCCATAAAGTGATCTGGAATGCCGAGCACGCGAACGTCCGGCTTCAGGTCGTGTGCGGCCAGGAACTCAAGCACCGCAGCGCCGAAACCGCCTGCAACCGTGTTGTCCTCAACCGTGATGATCGCCCGCGCCGTGCGTCCAAGCTCGAGCAGCATGGTTTCGTCCAATGGTTTGATGAACCTCGCATTGATCACACCGACATTCGTGCTGCCCTTGACCGCCTCGAGCGCATACTCGAGCCCTTTGCCGACCGCCAGGATCACCACGTCATGCCCTGGAACCAGGTGTTCCCAGGTGCCCCAGGCCAAATCTGGCCATTCGCCCTTCTGAGCCGGTTTGACGTTGCCACGCGGGTAACGGATCGCCACAGGCCCACCATGGTTCATGCCCGCCTTGATCATGCCGCGCAACTCGAGCGCATCTTTCGGCGCGAGGATGGCGACGTTCGGGATCGAACGCATGTACGACAGGTCAAAGACGCCGTGGTGCGTCGGGCCGTCCGCGCCAACGATTCCGGCCCGGTCAATCGCAAAGATCACATTCTGGTTTTCGATGGCAACATCGTGCAGCACATGGTCATAGGCGCGTTGCAAGAAGGTGCTGTAAATCGCCACGACCGGCCTCATGCCGCGCAAAGCCATACCTGCCGCCGCTGTGACCGCGACTTCCTCGGCGATACCGACATCCAAGTACCGGTCCGGGTGACGGTGCGCGTACTCAACCAGTCCAGAACCTTCACGCATCGCGGGCGTGATCACGTAGACATCGCGCCTCGAGTCCACCAGATCAATCATCGCGTCACCAAAGGCGTTCGACCATGAGTAACCTTTTTGCGCTTCTTCGGGCATGTTGACATCGAATTTGCTCGGGCTGTGCCAGTAAATCGGGTCGTGCTCGGCCACGCCCATGCCTTTGCCTTTGCGGGTCAAAATATGCAAAATCGTTGGCCCCTCGAGTTCCTTGATGTGCTCGAGCATGTAGACCAACTGCCGAACATTATGACCATCGACCGGCCCGACGTAACGCAAATTCATGGCGGTGAACGGGTTCCTCGAGTGCGGGTCGAAAAAGGTTCGGGCCGCATCTTTGGCGCGGGTGATCATCTTCTCGAGCGGTTCGGAGAACCTGCGCACCAGTTTCTTGCCGCCCTCTTCGGCGCTTTGGAACCACTTTTGCACCTGAAGCGTGCGGAAATACATGTTCAGTGCGCCGACATTCTCGGAGATGCTCATCTCGTTGTCGTTCAAGACGATCAGCATTTTGGTCTGTTTGAAACCGATGTTGTTTAGCGCCGCCAACGCCATCCCGCCGGTCAATGCACCATCGCCGATGATCGGGATGACGTGATAATCCTCGCCGGGTTCGCCACGTTTTTTGGCATCCACGAGCATCGCGTCCCGCGCCAAAGCCATGCCGAAAGCGTTCGCCAAGCTGGTGCTCGCATGCCCAACCGTGATCGCGTCATGAACCGATTCGGAAACCTTCGTGAACCCGGACAGGCCGCCCTCTTTTTTGAGGGTGTCCATCATGTCCTTGCGTCCGGTCAGAATCTTGTGCCCATACGCCTGATGTCCAACGTCCCACAAAAGTCGATCTCGAGGGCTCGAGAAGACCCGGTGCAAGGCCACGGTTAATTCGACCGTACCGAGTGAGCTTGCCAAATGCAGCCCGCCTCGGGCGCAAATGCGAATGATTTCGGAACGCAATTCCTCGGCGAGTTGAACGAGTTCGTCTTCGGATAAACGTTTGAGGTCTTCGGGCCAATTGACTCGTTCGAGAACACTGTGTTCCATGGGTTAGCCCGTCCTTCGGGAGATCAGAGTGCGCCGATTCATGAGCATCATTCTGCCCGGAAACAGGGCGCGGAATGTGTCTTCACGACAACTATTGAGGCGACCTTCAAGGTTTGCTGAAGGCAAGTCTACGCCTTCAACATTAGCTTGATCCCGAAATGAAAGCCTGAAC
>JAYURE010000894.1:0-7398 GCA_043756345.1 Deinococcales bacterium
CCTGGCCAGCGAACCCAAAATGCTGCTGCTGGACGAACCCGTCGCCGGACTGACCAGCGACGAAAAGGACGAACTGGTGCAACGCCTGATCGAACTGCGCTCGAGTTTAGGTTTAACGATCCTGCTGGTCGAACACGATTTACGTGTCGTCGCCAGCCTCGCCGAACGGATCATCGTGCTCGAGTACGGACGTAAAATTGCCGATGGCAGCAGCGAAAGCGTGCGCAACGATCCGGCCGTGATCGCCGCATACCTCGGTGTTGAAACTGAAACGCTCGCCGGCAATTCACCCTCGAGCGATTTACCCTCGGGTAATACGGCCGCAGCGGGTGGGCACTGATGCTGCAACTTGAGAACATCGAAAGCGGCTACTCGCGCCAACTGATCGTGCTGCGCGGCCTGAGCCTGAACGTGCCAGACGGCCAGATCGTCACGCTGCTCGGCTCGAACGGGGCGGGCAAAAGCACCACGCTCAAAACCATCATGGGCATGATCGAGGACGAACCGCGCAAAGGCAAAATCATCTTCGCGGGCCAAGACCTGACGCGCCAAGACCCAGAACGCATCGCCTGTGCAGGCATCGCGCTCGTGCCAGAGGGTCGCGGCATGTTCAAAGACCTGACGGTGCTCGAGAACCTGACGCTCGGAGCGTACCATCAACGCGGCAGCACGCAAGACGTGCTCGAGGCGGTCTTTGAACGCTTCCCACGCCTTCGTGAACGGCAGCATCAACACGCCGGAACGCTCTCCGGCGGCGAGCAACAAATGGTGGCGATTGGACGCGCCCTGATGTCCAAACCCAAACTGGTGATGCTCGACGAACCCAGCCTGGGGTTGGCACCAAAATTTGTCGAAGAAATTTTTAATGTCATCAAAGAAATCAACGCCACCGGTGTCAGCGTCCTGTTGATCGAACAGAACGCCCGCAAAGCCCTCGAGATTGCCCACTACGGTTACGTGCTCGAGAATGGACGGATCGTGCTTGAAGGCAGCGGCCAGGAATTGTGCGAGAACGAAAACGTGCAAGAACTGTACCTGGGATTGGCGCACGTATCGACAACCGGTGTCGGACGGTTTCGCCGCAAACGACGCTGGGGTTGAAAGGATTGTTGTCAGCGATTGGCAATGAGGAACAGCAAGGGAAAATAGGGCAACCTGAAAATCATCATGGGCTTGAAAATGGGGTTGAATTGATCCTCGCTGCGTCGGGTCAGGCAAGCCTGACCCCTACATTTTCATCATTTCCGTAGGGTGCGAGGCTTGCCTCGCCCTCGCCAGAACAGCCTATGGAACCCAGGTTTCTCGAGATAATTTCTTTGCAATCAAAAACCTCGAGCAGCAAATGTGCTCGAGGTTTTTCTTTCCTTTGAACTTTGAACTTTGAACTTTGAACTTTGAACTTTGAACTTTCCACCCTGCACTACCCCCGATACATCTCATCCACCAAACCCGAGTACGACTGCATGATCGCGCTGCGTTTAACTTTCAGCGTCGGTGTGACATCGCCATCTTCTTGATGCAGTCGTTTGGGTAGAATCCGAAATTTCTTGATGCCTTCAACTCGAGCGAGCGTGCCGTTGACGGCTTCGATTTCACTTTCGATCAGTTTGACGATCTCGGGATTGCCCACCAAATCGCCGTAGGTGGTGAATGGTAATTTTTTCGCCTGCGCCCATTCGCTCACCATGTCCTCGTCCAAAATAATCAGGGCAGTCAAATACGGTTTGCCATCGCCAACCAGCACCGCGTCGTTGATGTAACTCGAGGCTTTGAGTTTGTTTTCCAGGTAGGCGGGCGCGATGTTTTTGCCCGCCGCCGTGATGAAAATGTCTTTCTTGCGGCCGGTGATCGATAGGTTTCCCTTGGCATCGAAAGAGCCGACATCGCCGGAGTGCAACCATCCGTTTTGCAGCACCTCGAGCGTGGTTTGTGGGTTTTTGTGATAGCCGAGAAAAACGTTGTCGCCTCGGATGAGGATTTCGCCATCTTCGGCAATCTGCACTTCGATGCCTTTGAGCACCTGTCCGACGGTTCCCAGAACGATGGGCCATCCTTGACAGATTGTTGCGGCGGCGGCCCCTTCGGTTTGACCGTAACCCTCACGGATGCGCACGCCGATGCCGTGAAAAAACTCGAGGACGCTTGGGGCGATTGGGGCGGCACCGGAGAGCACGTAGCGTGCCCGGTCCAATCCCAATTTTTGTTTGAGTGAACGCAGCACGGTCAGGTCGGCCACCTGCGAGGCGAGGCCCGGTGCTTGCGACTCGAGCGAACGCAGCGCCCCTTTGCGGCCCTGCTTGGCGGCCCATCGGTAGGCGAGCCGTTTGATCGAATCGGCGCGGTTCATGCGGACATCTATGGCGCTCATCAGTTTTTCCCAAACGCGGGGCACGGCAAAAAACACGGTCGGACGAACTTCGCGCAGGTTCTCGAGCACGGTTTCGGGATTCTCAACGAAGTTGACGGTGTACCCGTAAACGATGGGTTGCGCCACCGACAGCAGGCGTTCGACGATGTGTGACAGCGGCAAGAACGAGAGTGCCTCTTCGTGTTCGGTCAGGGTTTCGACGCTGGCCACGGCCCGGGCGGCGAAAAGCATGTTCTTGTGTGAGAGCACCGCACCTTTGGGCCTGCCGGTCGTGCCGGAGGTGTAAATAATCAATGCTGGATCTTCGCTGCGCAGGGCGTTCATCGCGGCCTCGAGCCTGCCGGGGTTTTGTTGCAACCAGTTGCGTCCCGTCTCGAGCATGGTTTCAAACGAGACCACCATCGCGTCCGAAAATTCTTGCAGGCCTTTGAGGTCCATGACCACGATCCGCTCGAGTTTCGGCAATTCGTTGCGCACCTCGAGCACCTTGTCCAACTGTTCGGCGTTCTCGAGGATGATCGTGCGCGAATCGCTGTGATCGATCACGTAACGCACGCCGTCCGGGGCGTTGGTGGCGTAAATCGCGGCGGTCACAGCGCAGGCCATCTGAATGCCCAGATCGGCGATGACCCATTCGGGCCTGTTCTCGCCGAGCAGACCCACACCCTCGCCGGGTTGCACGCCCCACTCGAGCAGTGCGCCAGCCACGGCCTGCACTTGCGCCTCGTACTCGCGCCAGGTGATGCCTTTCCACAATCCGAACTCTTTGCGGCGCAAGGCAATCGCATCGGGGCGTTTGCGGGCCGTCTCGAGGAATTGTGCGGGCAGCGTTTGGGCGAGTCGTGTTGTCTGATACTGCACGGGAATTGGAACGTTCAGGCTGGTGCCTGTAAGCTGCGTCATGTGGATTGTGCCTCCGATAGAAATAAGTGTACCCGACCGGACGCTCAGAATCGTGTTTGAGGTTCGCTTGCCAGCACCGCCAACGCTCCGGGCAGGATCGCCCGAGATCCGAGTTTGGCCCACTCGAGTTTGATCGATTCTTGTGGCATTGGGCGACGCAAATGCTCGAGGATGGTTTGACGAAAAACGTCTCGAGGAAAGGCTTTCATTTCGGGAATGCCACCGCCGATGATGCACAGTTCGGGATCGAAAAGGTTGATCGCGGTGGCGACCGCGTAGGCTTGATCGCGCACGAACTCGAACAGCAATTGCTCGAGTTTTAGGTTGCCGTGCTTGATAAAAATGTCTGTGACCGGAATCGAAAATTCTTTCGAGAGCGCGTTCAGGGTGTGACCGCAGGCGTAGGCCTCGAGACAATCGATGTTGCCACAGATGCAGATTTTGCCCTCGCCACGAATGGGGATGTGACCGATCTCCAGGCCGACAC
Organism: Deinococcales bacterium; assembly: GCA_043756345.1. Classification (GTDB taxonomy): domain Bacteria; phylum Deinococcota; class Deinococci; order Deinococcales; family JAAFIG01; genus JANOWZ01. The sequence continues at coordinate 3,759 of JAYURE010000894.1, forward strand.
TCGCACCACGGTAAACGCGATTCTCGAGAATAAAACTTGCGCCGATTCCCGTGCCGAAAAATACGCCCAAGGCGCTGCGGACGTTTTTGCCGTAGACCTCGCCGAGCAACAGCAGGTTGATGTCACGCTCGAGCCGCACCGGAACTTTGACTCTCGCCTTGAGCATCGATGCGAGTTGCAGTCCCTCGAGTTGCGAGATGTTCGGGCTCGAAAGCACCGTGTCCAAATCTTTGGCCAAACTGACCGGCACGCCGAGGACAATTGCGGTGGGGGAGAGGTTGTGGGTTTTGGTGTACTCGAGCAGGATGTTCTCGAGCGCGAAGACCGGGTTGGCAACGCGCAGCAGGTCGGTCGCAACGGTTTGCAAGTGTTGGTTCGGGACGGTTGAAAACGCGCCAGTCAGAGGTTGCTCGAGGTGCCCGAGCGCGATTTTCGTTCCGCCGATGTCTGCAACGATCAGGGCCGAGGTCATGGTTTGTCCTCACACTTTCCGGGTCTGGCGGCGACTTGACTTATTTCGTTAACTAAGTTTACCATATCAGAACAAAAGCAACTCGGAGGCAAGATAGGTGATCGATCTGATGTCATCACATCACGTTGAAACGCGGCATCGCGGCAGCCGTCCCGGTGACATTCGTCGCGTCAATCGGGCCGCCGCGCTGAAATTGCTGCGCGACCAACCTCGCGGTCGGGCCGAACTTGCCCGCGTCATGGGCCTGTCCAAAACCGCGCTCAGCGACCTGATCGCCGACCTGATCGCCGCCGGGATCGTGATCGAACATCCGCCCACACCAACCGAACGCGGTCGCCATCCCGCACCGCTCGAGTTGAACGCCGCACGCTTCTCTGTGATCGGAGTCGATGTCGCCGTGGACCATTTCGAGGCCGGACTCTACGATGCGCTCGGCTGTCTGCTCGAGCGTGCCCGCATCGAAGTTGGCACGTTCGCCAACAACGAAGATGCGTTTTCTGCACTGACTGCGCTGATCCGTCCTTTGCTGCAACCCGTTACGGGGCGCGGCACGATTGCCGCCATCGGTGTCGCCTCGCCAGGTCCGGTTGACGTGCGCGAAGGTGTGATTCTCGGTTCACCAAATACATCAACCTTTAAGGGCGTGCGGCTTGCTGAACGGCTCAGCCTTGAGTACAACATTCCAGCCCGCCTCGAGCGAGACTCGACTGCCGCCGCGAATGCGTACCTGCGCATCACCTCGAATTTGGAGCATTTTGTTTATATCCTGCTTGATAAAGGCATTGGCGCGGCAATCGTAATTGGTCAACAAGTGTTCCTGGGGTATCACGGTTTTGCAGGAGAATTTGGACATGTGCGCGTTTCCCTGGATGGCAAAGCTTGCGCATGTGGCAATCGTGGCTGTCTTGAAACCATCGCCGGAAGCGACGCAATCATGGCGCACTACAAGCAAATCAGCGGTAAATCACTCGAGATTCACGCACTGAGCGAACTGGCGCGATCTGGCGATCTTCAAGCAGTGACTGCTTTTGATATTGCCGGAAGTGCACTCGGACAGGCTGCAATTACACTGGTGAACCTGCTCGACCCTCGAGCCATCGTTCTCGGAGGTCCAGGCGCAGGCTGGGCCGATTTGCTGCTCAAGAACATGCGTCTAGAATTGACCGAACACGCCTACGCCTACCTCGATTGGGGGGCACACATCGACATTGAACTCTCCATACTCGAGCATCCGGTCAGCCATGGCGCGGCCGAGATGGTCCTCGAAGCGATCTACCGGGGTGAAATTCCAATTCCAGAATGGAATCTGCAAACAAAGGAGGTGCTGATGACCTGAACCGGAAGCCGAACGATCTTGCTTCCAAAAGAGATCGACAGATTCCAATTCGCAAGACCGTTCACGCCCTCGAGCACAAACGATTCCACCTCATCACTGTCCAAACATTTTCTCAACATCGCCTCAGTATTTTGAAGGACAGTGGGCAAACAAGGAGACACAGACATGCGCAAACACATTCTGATCGCTTTCGGTTTGACAGCATTGGCCGTGATGATTCCAGCAAGCTCCGCACAAAAGAAATACCGCATCACCCTGATTCCCGGTCTGACCACCGACGGGTTTTACATCACCATGAACAAAGGCGCACAGGCTGCCGCCGCCAAACTTGGTGTCGAAGTGGACTTTCAAGGTGCACCAGATTTCAACCCGGTCACACAGATTCCAGTCCTGAACGCCGTGATCGCCCGCAGACCCGACGGCATCCTGATCGCTCCGACCGACACCAAACAATTGATCGCCCCGATGAAAAAAGCTGCCGATGCGGGCATCAAAATTTTGACGGTCGATACCTTTATTGGCACGGACGGCAAGTACCAAACCGGTTCCGGCGATGCAGACTTCCCGCTGTCCTACGTCTCGAGCGACAACGTCAACGGTGGCGTGGTCGGAGCCGACGCGCTCGCCAAAGCCATCGGCGAAAAGGGGTCGGTCTACGTCTCGAACGTCAAACCAGGCATTTCCACCACCGACCAACGTGAGGCTGGCTTCAAAGAGGGCATGAAAAAGTACCCGAACATCAAAGTGCTCGAGACGCAATTTAACGACAACGACGCGAACAAGGCCGCCAGCCAATTCGCCGCCGTGCTCGCCCGTAACCCAGACATCGCCGGAGTCTTCGGCGCGAACCTCTTCAGTGCCCAAGGCGCATCGAACGGTGTCAAAGCCGCCAAGAAGGGCGGCGGTTTGGTCAACGTCGTCGCCTTCGACTGCCCAGAATCAATCATCAACGATGTCAAAGGTGGCAACATCGACCTCGCGATCTGCCAACGCCCCGCAGAGATGGGCCAAGTCGGAGTCGAATACATGGTCAAAGCCCTCAACGGCGAAAAAGTTCCAGCCCGTTACGGCACTGGTTACTTCGTGATTGACAAGAAGAATGCCGACAGTGCCGAGGCCAAAGCCGCGACCTACGCCAGCAAGTAAGCAAGGCAGTTGAAAGTGGAAAGTGCAAAGTGAAAAGAAGTTCCTCGAGATTTCACTTTGCACTTTCTGTGCTCCAGATTCTTCTCCTATTGCGATAAGACTGCACTATTTCTTGGATACCTTCGCTCATCTCGCCGAACCAATCCCACGCCATCTCGCCACGCTAGAGGTCCGCATGAGTCTTGCCGCACCAACCGTGAAAGAAGAATTCAACCTGCTCAAAACGCTCTCCTCACTGTGGTCATGGATCTTCCTTGGCATCCTGATCGTTTTCTTTGAAATTTGGGCTCGATTTCTCGGGACCACATTTTTGTTCAACCTGGTCAGCGTGCAAAATATCTTGTTGGCGGCGGTTCAACCGCTGTTGATTGGTCTGGGCATGACATTGGTGATCATCGCCGGAGGCATCGACCTGTCCGTCGGATTCACCGTCGGTCTGGCCGCCGTGATGAGTGCGCTGCTGATGAACGTCTTCGATCCGGGATTGCCGCCGATACTTTCGTTTCTGTTTTCGACCGTGCTGGCCCTCGCCTCGGCAGCCGTGATCGGGTTGGTCAACGGCTTCATGATCGCCCGTTGGAACGTCCCAGCCTTCATCGGCACGCTCGGCATGTACGGTGTCGCCCGAGGAGTCTCGTACTTGATCGCCGTCAACAGCGGCAGCGGCTCGACCGTACCGACCACCA
>JAYURE010000895.1:0-7394 GCA_043756345.1 Deinococcales bacterium
AGCGGATTTGAGGTGTAGCCCTCGTGATGCAAAATCGCACCGTTCACAGTTGGAATACCCATCTTGTTGCCGTAATCTTCGATGCCGCGCACCACACCAGCCTTAACGCGCTTCGGATGCAGCACGCCCTCAGGCACATCCTCACGCTCGAGCGGCCCGAAACACAAAACGTCCGTGTTCGCAATCGGTCGCGCACCCACGGCGAGGATGTCACGAACCACACCACCGACCCCGGTGTTCGCACCACCGAAAGGCTCGAGGGCGCTCGGATGGTTGTGCGTTTCGACCTTGATGGCAATGTCAAATTCATCGTCGAACTCGATGATGCCCGCGTTGTCAATGAACGCAGATCGAACCCAAGATTTATTGATCTTGTTCGTCGCGGCCATCAAGTACGTTTTCAACATGCCTTGCACGCTCGAGCCATCCGGTGTGGAAATCACGGCTCGAAAAGTTTTGTGGACGCAGTGTTCGCTCCAGGTTTGCGCAATCATCTCGAGTTCGATGTCAGACGCATCTCGAGCTTCGGAAACATAATAGGCACGAACCGCTTGCATTTCTGCCAAGTCCAACGCGAGCCGTCGTTCACGCGAAATCTCGAGCAGACGCGAATCATCGGCATCACGAATCAAAATCGTTTCGACTTGATCACTGGTATCAGCAACTTCAGCCAGCACAAACGGAGCCGTGATGCTCGAGTTGACCGTAAAACGCTGTACGACGGGATTGGAGAAATCCTCACTCGCCATTTTCGTCAATGCCTCGAGTTCAAGTTTTTCGATGGGCTGAACACGCTCACCGGTTGCAGCTTGATTCAACGTTTGAATCTCGAGCAGTTTGGAGACACGCAAGAGGTTCTCAGCGGCAGAATCGGTCACGCCAGGAAGAAACGTGATCTCGACAAAATCACCCGACGGGTACGCACTCGAGTCGATGCTGAATTGTTCCGTGACAGGATCGGCAAGAACTTCTCGAGCCAATTTTTCAACCTGGGAATGCTCGAGGTTTTCGCCCTCGAGAAAGTATAAACGCGAACGCAAATCGGCTTCACTCGAGATTGCTTTGGGCCAGACATCAACACGGAATGTAGACATGGATAACTCCTCAAGCACGGCTCGCAGGCCGAGATTATTGGGATCGAAGGCGGGACTCGAGGGCGCGACGGGTTCCCTCAACAATCAACTGATGTTCAACCGAATGCAAGCGAGCCTCAAACGAATTCAATGTGTCATTCTCGAGGAATTCAACCTCACGCGAAATAATCACCTCACCGGCATCGACTTTGGGAATCACCCAATGAATCATCGCACCAGTTCGCTCGAGGCCAGTATTTTTGTGTGCCTCCCAAGCGCGAACAATTGCGTTCGCACCGTCAAACTCGCCAGGAAGTGCCGGATGCAGATTGATCACGCGGCGCGGAAATTGCTCGAGAAAAGCTGAACTGAGGATGTGCATCCATCCGGCCTGCACGATCAAATCTGGTTGAAACTTCGCAATGCTCGAGGCAAGATCGGCATCGTATTCTTCACGGGATTTCCCAGCATCGCGGTACAGTTTGAGCGGTGCGTAAAGTGTCTCAAACTTCGCATTTTTCGCACGCTCGAGGCCATACGCCTCTTTTCGATTCGAGACGACCAAGCAGATTTCCGCCTCGAGCACGCCCGCATTGATCGCATCGATCAAGGCTTGCAAGTTGGTGCCGCCACCGGAGATCAAAACAACAATTCGAGGTTTCACTCGAGCACCACCGCATCACCGGCACGAATGCGAATCTCACCGGCAGCAAACACGTGACCAGGAAGAACCTCGAGTGCCTGCAAAAGTTGATCTTGCGGAATCACAGCGACCATGCCTGCACCCATGTTCAAGGCATGGAAGGCATCGCGTTCACCAATTTTTCCTTGCTCGAGAATCAAGTTGAAAATTGGTGGAACAGGCCACGATCCTCGAGTAAAAATGGCACTCAAATTCTGGGGCAACACTCGAGGCACGTTGTCCCAAAGCCCGCCACCCGTGATGTGTGCAAGAGCACGAATCTCGATGCCAGCATTTTGCAGTGCTGTGACCGGCTCGAGGTAACTGGTGTGCGGCTTGAGCAGCGCATCAGCAATGCTCGCGCCATTCAAATCGGCTCGAGCTTCTGACCAATCCAAATGCTCGAGCGTTTTGCGAGCGAGCGAGTACCCATTTGTGTGCAGGCCATTCGATGGGAATACCAGCAGCGCGTCGCCCGCTTGAACTTTGGAACCATCAATGATCTTGTCTTTCTCGAGCACGCCGACGATGGTTCCGGCTACGTCCAATTCTCCAGTGTGATAGACACCCGGCATCTCTGCCGTTTCGCCACCGAGAATCACGCAGTTCGCCGCACGACACGCACCTGCCATGCTCGAGACGATTGCGGCAACGACTTCCGCCTCGAGTTTGCTGGCGGCGATGTAATCCATGAAGAACAATGGTCGCGCCCCTTGGCAGAGAATATCATTGATGCCGTGGTTCACGATGTCCGCGCCGATTCCATCCCAACGGTTGAACTGCGCCGCAATCTTGGTTTTCGTGCCGACACCATCGGTTGAGGCAACCAGAACGGGAGCATTCATGTTGCGCAAACTCGAGACATCAAAGATGCCACCGAACGCTCCGACATCGGCAATCACTCGAGAATCGTGCGTGGATTTGACTGCGGCTTTCATCATGTCTACGGCGCGGGTGGCTTCGGAAATATCAACTCCGGCTTTGGCATAAGCGTCGGTCATGCTGGTTCCATGATGATCTCTGGCACACTCGAGCGTCCAATATCGCGGCGGTATTGCATGCCTTCAAATTGGATTCTCGAGATTCCCGAGTAAGCCCGTTCAAGCGCAGCCTCGAGCGTGGGTCCAGTTGCGGTGATGTTGAGCACGCGCCCGCCATTCGTCACGGTTTGATTGTGCTCGAGTTTGGTCGCGGCATGAAACGCAATCACACCTTCTGGCAGATTCTCGAGGCCATGAATCGGAATACCTTTCGGGTAATTTCCTGGATACCCCGGCGAGGCGAGCACCACCGTCGCGCAAGATTCTGGTTTCCATTGAATCTCGAGTTCGCTCAAATCACCATCACTGCAAGCCTCGAGCAGTTGGAGCAAATCCGTCTCGAGAAGTGGCATCAAGATTTGCGCTTCGGGATCGCCAAATCGGGCGTTGAATTCGATGACGTTGATCCCGTTCGGCGTGAGCATCAGGCCAAGGTAAAGCACGCCACGATAAGGCGTGCCGCGTTCGTTCATGCCGTGAACCACGGGTTTGAAGACTCGCTCGAGAATTTCGTCCAGCATCGTTTGCGTCACACCTGGGACCGGGGCATACGCGCCCATGCCGCCCGTGTTCGGACCACGATCACCGTCAAAAATGCGTTTGTGATCTCGAGCGGTGGGTGCGAGTTGAATGTGCGTTCCGTCGGTGAAAGCAAAGACACTCAGTTCGGGACCGGACAATCGTTCTTCGACCAGAACTCGAGCGCCTGCACTGCCAAATTCTCCGTCGAACATTCGTTCGAGGGCTGCAATCGCTTCGGCCTCAGAATCACAAACGATCACGCCTTTTCCGAGTGCGAGGCCGTCGGCTTTGACAACGAATCCGGGACTCGAGAATGGTTTGGATTTGACAAACTCGAGGGCTAGCTCGAGATTCTCGAAACTCTCAAAACTTGCGGTTGGCACACCCAAATCTCGCATCAGGGTTTTGGCGAACGATTTACTCCACTCGAGTTTCGCGGCGGCTTTGGTTGGACCAAACACACGCAATCCAGCCTCGAGAAACGCATCGACAATTCCGGCGGCGAGCGGATCGTCCGGGCCAATCACCGTGAAATCCACTTGATTCTCGAGTGCGAATTTCACGACGGCCTGAACATCCAGGCTCGAGATTTCTGCGGGCAGTTTCAGGATTTCTTTCACCCGTGAATCTTGCTCGAGCTTCCAACGCAGCGCATGTTCACGTCCGCCATTGCCAACCACCAGCACCTTCATCCGAGCGAACCCTCGAACAGCATCTTGTCGCGCTTGTCCGTGAACAACCATTCTGGAATGTTAATCGGGTACACGCCGCTGAAGCACGCATTACAGTGACCGGCGTTCTCTTCGGCGCTTTCAGAAATTGCGGTGTGCATTCCCTCAATCGAAAGATAACCGAGGCTGTCCGCGCCAATGTGTGCACAGATTTCCTCGAGCGTTTTGTTGTGCGCAATCAACTGCTTGTACGTCGCCATGTCCACGCCCATGAAGCACGGGTGTTTGATCATTGGGCTGGCGACACGCACGTGAACCTCGCGTGCTCCGGCTGCGCGGACGAGTTGCACGAGCGGTCCGCTGGTCGTGCCACGCACAATCGAATCATCGACCAGCACGACCCGTTTTCCCGCAAGATTCGCCGAGAGCGGATTGTATTTGAGTTGCATGCCAATCTCGCGCAGGCTTTGATCCGGTTGAATGAACGTCCGTCCAATGTAACGGTTTTTGATCAAGCCTTCGGTGTACGGAATGCCGCTTTCGATGGCGTAACCAATCGCGTGCGGCGTGGCGCTGTCCGGCACGGCAATCACAATGTCAGCGTCAGAAGGTGATTCCTTGGCGAGTTCACGCCCGAGTTTCTGGCGGACATCGTGAATCACTTGGCCTTCCATCAGGCTGTCCGGGCGGGCGAAGTAAACGTACTCGAAGCTGCACAAGGCTCGAGGGGCGCTCGTTTCGAGGTGAATGCTCGAGATGCCATTCGCGTCGATTTTGATGATTTCGCCAGGTAGGATGTCGCGCACGAATTTCGCACCAATCGTCATCAAGGCAGACGTTTCCGAGGCCAGCACCCAATGTCCATCCGAGAGCGATCCAAGGCAGAGCGGACGCAAACCGTTCGGATCTCGAGCGCCATAAATCGCGTTTCGCGTCAGCACCGCTAATGAGTACGCACCTTCGGCGACGTGCATGAAGCCACGAATTCGCTGCTGCCAACGGTCCAAACTCGAGTCTGGACTGGCGAGTGTCCACGCGCCAACCGGTGCGGCCAGCATCATCGTGATCACTTCGCTGTCGCTGGTGCTGGAGAGTCCCACGCCACGCTCGAGGATCATTTTGCGCAATTCGAGCGTGTTCGTCAGGTTGCCGTTGTGTGACACGCCGAGCAATCCGTCAATCGTTTCGATCAGGAACGGGCCAGTGTTGCGCAGTTGGCTCGAGCCGGTGGTGCTGTAACGGTTGTGAGCGATGGCGTGAGTGCCCACAAGTGGCGCAAGGTTCGTTTCGTTGAAGACCTGCGAGACCAAGCCCATGTCCTTGTGAATGTGGGCGCTCGAGCCGTCGCTCGTGGCAATGCCTGCCGCTTCCTGACCACGGTGTTGCAGCGCGTAGAGCCCAAAGAACGAGAGTCGTGCCACATCCCTTCCCGGTGCGTAGACACCAAAAACCCCGCATTCCTCGTGCGGTTTGTCATCACCAAGATCGGCGGTCTGAGTTTGCGTTTGTTCTGCCTCGAGCCCGAAGGCGAGGCGTGGCTGGGAGTGGTCGTCCGGCAACACTGAGCCAGCCTACAATTGTTTTGGCTGCCGTGGGTGAACGCTGGAGATGAACTCGGTGCGGAAGAGAAAAGTTACTGCGCCCGTGACAGTACCCGATCACTGAACCTTGCCTCGAGCCAGAATCGGCCATTGCGCCTCGAGCCTTCCGTCACGCAGCACGTGATACGTGTCGTGCAAGTTGACGGTCGTATCAATGTGACTTGGGATCAGGGCGACACGATCACCAACCTCGAGCCTGGACTCAACGCCAGCCGCTCGAGTCAGGATGCCATGCTCATCGCCAGCCGGTGCGTAAGACCATCCCAGCAAATCCTTGGGTTCGGCGAAACCACTATCCATCGAAAGCGATTTGTTGCCCGCATCAATCACCACCCGGTCACTCGAGGGCGCACTGATCACCGTTGAAAGCACCGTCAATGCAGATGTATACGGCAGTCCGCCGGTCGCCAGGTAATCGCTGTCCATGAAAATGAACGATCCAGGTTGAACCTCGGTGACGATTGGATGCTGAGCGCAGAACATGCCGGTTCCCGTGCCGCCAGTCGAAACGATGGGCACATCAATCCCGAGATCCCGAATAGCACGCACCGCCATCGCCAAACGGTCCATCGCCGCTCGAGCCTCCGCCCGACGTTCTTGCGGATCACGAATATGTTGAAGGTGGCCCTCGTAACCTTGCACGCCGACAAACTCGAGGTTGGGGAATTGCTCGAGGTTTTGCGCGAACGTGGCGGAATTTTCGGGTTCGACCCCACAGCGGTTCTGACCGACATTGACATCCAGCAAGACTTTGACGCGCACGCCCAACTCACCTGCAACCGCGTTGATTGCCGTGGCCCCAGCCATGCTGTCCACGACGGTTTTCACCTCGAGATGCTGGCTGACCAATTCCACAAGGCGTTTCACTTTCACCGCACCGACAATCTCGGTGGTGATCAGAATGTCTGTGATGCCATGCGCCGCCATCACCTCCGCCTCGCTCAGTTTGGCGACGCACACACCTCGAGCACCTGCCTTGAGGAGATGCTTGGCAATCACAGGCGATTTCGCGGTTTTCAAATGCGGACGAACCGTGACACCCATACCCGCAAAATGCTCGAGACAAGATTTGATGTTTTGTTCGTAACGCACGGCATCGACCAGCAAGGCGGGCGTGTCGATCTGCTCGAGGGTTTCGGTCATTGGAATTTGATCATAGCCTCGATCACCTGCTCAGCGCGTAAACTCTATCTTGAGGAATGTTGCATGCCAGATGATCTTCTCACAACCAGGCAAGCTGCTGAGATTTTGGGCGTGACCCAGGAACGGGTGCGTCAATTTGTTCGAGAGGACCGGATTCCGGTTCGCCTGCTCGAGCCAATCATTTTGATTGCCAGGTTGGATCTTGAAGAGTTCGAGAAGTTGCCTCGAGAACGCACTGGTCGCCCAAAGAAGTCCTTGTGATGTGCAAATGACTTATGGTAGGTTATGACCATGCTCAAGCCAACAGTCAGCAGTGCCAACACTTTCGCCGAGTTGTTCTCTGGCATCGGCCTGATGCGTTTGGGGCTCGAGCAGACCGGAATGCAGTGCAAGTTCGCCAATGACTTGGATGCCAACAAAAACCTGATCTACCAGCATCATTTTGGCTCAAGTCACCTGCACGCTGGCGATATCGCTCAACTCAGGGCAGCACAGATTCCCAGCACTGACCTGATCACGGCCTCTTTTCCGTGCCAGGATCTTTCACTCGCGGGCAACCGCCAGGGTTTGGCCGGTGAGCGCAGCGGCCTGTTTCACGAATTCGTCAGAATCTTGACCGAACTCCAACAACAACATCGTGCACCCAAAATCGTGCTCCTCGA
>JAYURE010000896.1:0-2666 GCA_043756345.1 Deinococcales bacterium
CCGGGTCGGCACACATCACCAAAGTTTTCGCCTGCATTACCTCGAGCCCGTGCGTGGCGACGTGATGCACCAGCGAACCGCAAAGGCCGCGCCGACGAAATTCCGGGTGCGTTTCGACACTTTGAAAACGGGCGACACGATCACCGTCAAAGTGACCACCTTCAAATCCAGCATCCGAGTACAGGCCCATGCCACACACCAACCGGCCCTCGAGAAACGCGCCGAACCAATTTCCAAGTCCGGCTTCACCCATGCGTCGGTACTCGCGGATTTTGCCGGTCACGTACACGCGATACCCTTCCGGTTCGTAGCCATCATCGTTGCAATTCATGCGCAACTCGAGCAATTGCGCCCAATCATCATCTGACTCAAGCGTGCGGTATGTCGCCTCGAGATTGACTTTTGGTGGCGCGTGAACCTCTTTTGCGGTCATGATGACGCTTTCCTCGAAGTCCAAACCGGCAGCCACAAACGCCTGCGCATTACCGGGTTCCTGACCATCCCAGCCAATCGCAATGTGTTTGGCATACGGAATTTCTGTGGCAAAAACCTCGAGCCAATTCTGCGCATCGCCCGAAGTGGGCGGACGATCAAACAGCACAAAGTTGCCCCAGTAAAACGTTGGATTCGACGGCGTGCGAACCACCATGTAATGCCCGCAATCCGTGATCTCGCCAGAGAAACGCGCAAAGATCAAATCGGTACGATAACCGAGCGAACGAAGATTCATGCCTCGAGTGTACGGGTTCTCGAGGGAGTCGTGAATGCGTCAAATGGCGGATCGAACAGCAGGGCGAACATGGAGTTCGCCCCTACGGAATGTTAGACCTCGAGCTTGAGGGGGAGTTCGCGTTGACGCTTACCGGTCAAGGTGAAGAGCGCGTTTGCTATGGCTGCGCCGACCGGTCCAATCACCGGTTCGCCCATGCCTTGCGGATCTTCGATGCTGTCCACAAAATGCACATCGATGTCTCGAGGAGTTTGCTTCAACGTCAACAGTGGGTATGCGGGTGCGCTCGAGCCTTCGAGGGTTTTGAAATTCTCTTGGTCCACGCGGCCATTTGTAACCGTGATTTTTTCGATCAGCGTTGAACCAATGCCCATGATCACCGAGCCTTTCGCCTGCAAGCCCGCATTGATCGGGTTGATCACCAAGCCCGCATCGACGCTGACCGTCACACGCTCGACCACAATTTCTTTTTCATTCTGCGAGATTTCCACGACCATTCCAACATGCGTTCCGGTGCTGACACTGAATGCCACACCTCGAGCACGACCGCTGGCAACCGGCGTTTTCCACCCGGATCGTTCACGCAAATCCTCGAGCACCCGTTTCATTCGGGCACCTTCTGCCGTGTCTGGCACGTGCGCCAGACGAAACTCGAGCGGGTCTTGTTTGGCGCTGTGTGCGAGTTCGTCTATGAAACTTTCAAACGCAAAAACGTTCGGGAACAATCCCACACCGCGCCATGCTCCGGTCGGAACGGGCAGCGCGATTCGATGGCTGCGCACCTCGTAATTCGGCAGCGCATACGGCGCGAACAATCCGGCGAGCACACCAAAATCCACACCAATCGTGTTCTTGATAAATTCTGGCATGCCAATCACCGAGAAAATAATGTCGCCGCTCGCTGTGACCTGTTCTATCGCCTGAATTTTCCCGTCGCTCGAGACGCTGCCACGCAAGAACGTGTGCGCGGGCGGACGGTAAAAACTGTGGCGCATTTCGTCCTCGCGGGTCCAACCGACATGCACGGGTTTTCCGGTCGCGCTCGAGAGTTTCGCGGCGGCGGCGGTGCAGGTTTGGCTGCCTTTGCGTCCGAAACTGCCACCCATTTGCATCGGGTAAATTTTGACTTCGCGTTTGTCTTTGTACGGCTCGAGCGCCCGTGCATCGACGCTGGTCATCTGCGTGGGAACCCATGCTTCGATCAGATTGTCTTGAATGTGAACCGTTGCCGACAATGGCTCGAGGTGAGCGTGTGCCGCCATCGGAATGCGGTAAGCAGCCTCGAGTGGCGTACCAGTGCGATTTGCCGCGCCCGCATTGCCACGTTTGCGCACGACCACACCATCGCCCGGTTTCGCCGTGACCATCGCCTCGAGTTCGGCTTGATTGATGCTCGAGCCGCCGGTCCAAACCAGATTCGCCTCGAGTTGTTTCAGCACATTTTGAGCGACAATCCGCGTGCTTGCGGCGACAGCAGCAAAATTCTTTTCAACATCAATCACGATTTTTTCAACGCCAGCAATCTTCTCGAGATCACCCGCGACACCCGATTTGAGTTTCGCCCCAAACTGCGGCGGGTGCGCCACCGCGCCGTACAACATGCCCGGAACTCGAGCATCAAACGCATAGACCGGCTCGCCCAAGAGTTTCGCCCGCACGTCCACACGCGGCATGTTCTGCCCGATGCTCGAGTACGATTTTCTCGCCTTCAATTCCGGCGCGATTTTCGGCACGATCCACTCGCCAGTTTTTGCCGCGACAATCTGCCCGTAAGACAATTTGCGTTTCATGTCTTGTCGCACGAAACACGCACCCTTCAAGGCCACGATCTCAGAAACCGGAACATTCAATTGCGTTGCCGCCTCGAGCCGCAACATTTCACGCATGTTTGCCGCTGCCTCACACACGGGTTTGAACATGCTGGCCACACTCGTGC